>CAYRQY010000174.1:0-5789 GCA_964426435.1 uncultured Rikenellaceae bacterium
CGAAGATTACTGAAACATCTGCCGCTGTCTCTTTAACTGCTTCCCTTAAAGTATTGAATACAGGAAGGTCCAGATGCTGCTGCCCTCCTTTGCCGGGCGTTACCCCTCCGACAACCTTTGTTCCGTAAGCGATCATCTGGCCGGCATGAAAAGTTCCTTCACTTCCGGTAAATCCCTGGACTATAACCCTGGAGCTGCTGTTTACAAGAATACTCATATTTATCAGTCAGATAAAATATTAATACTGTTTTGTGTCAAAGCTTTGCCTGTTAACAGGCATTAGAACAACTGCTTCAAAAATACCTAATAAATTCTCTTCTTTTGGTATCTTTGAGGAAATATTCCTCCAAATGACTTCAATGGTCAACATCGATCCTGTATTGTATATTGGTATTTCGCAATCACTCTTTGCAGGACTGCTGATTGCCACTAAGAAACCGCTGACCACCGCAAACAGGATAATGGCAGCGTGGCTCTTTATGTTCGGGATAGAGATGATCTTTGCGCTGCTCAACAGCAATGTGATCGAAATGTATTCTTTCCCTTTCATTACATTTACTTACGGACCGCTTCTTTTTCTGTATGTAAGGTTCATGACAGATCCCGGCGGCGAGTTTAAATGGGTCAAACTGCTTCACTTTATCCCGTTCATAGCTTTTTTCACGATATCGGTGATCTTCAGGTCGGAGCCTCTTGTGAGGGACCTCAGGAGCTTCTTTAAACCCGATAAACTGATATCCCTGCGTATAGTCTATGCAGTATCTTTTTTTCTCTCAATTTCAGTTTATAGTACCCTTGCCTTCATGCTGATCCGGAAACACCAGAGAAACCTGATGAACCTGGTATCATACAGATCAGGAAGGATCACGCTTAACTGGCTGAAAATAATACTAATAAGCTTCTACACCGCTTGTTTTGTCCTATTTCTGCTGGGAGGTCTCAAAATGATAGGGAATTTCATCCCGTTCGATCCCTATTTCGTGATATTCGGCTTTATAACATTGTTCTCGGTTGCTTATAGCTTCTACGGAATCAAGCAGCCTGTTATTTTTGGCGAGGTAGTTAGGTCTTCAGAAAATGAGAAAAAGGTTCAGGGCAGGTACCTAAAAAGCGGACTGAAGAGCCAACAGGCAGATAAATACCTGCAGAAACTCATTTCATATATGGAGACGAAGAAGCCGTATATTAACAGCGACCTTACGATACACGATGTTTCAAAACAGACAGGCATCCCCCGCCATTATATCACCGAAGTGCTAAATGAAAAACACAACAGGAACTTCTTTACCTTTATAAATGAATACAGGGTAAAGGAAGCAATCTCGAGAATGTCGGACCCTGAATTCAGGAATTATACCCTACTGGCCATTGCATTTGATTCGGGATTCAATTCAAAATCAACCTTTAACACATTCTTCAAGACTTTCACCGGCAAAACCCCGAGCGATTACCGGGCTGAGATTGATTCCCGGGCCGGATAAGTACTATCCGCACGGCTGAGACCTGTAAATGGTCCATATCATGTCCGGACTGAGCGGGATGGTCGCCGGGCCGGGTCATTCTTTTCATCTTTGCAGCATAGAAGATGGGAAAATGAAGATCCTTAAGAACCTTATCATAATTATAGCATTTTTACCCTCTGTGGCCCACTCACAGGAGAAAATCCTTACCCCGGGTGGTTTTGTGCGCGGAGGCATCTTCCTCAGCACCGGCGATTATAAGCATAACATAAATGCATTGTTTGGTGATGCATCGCTTAATATAACCCTGGAAAACAAGCTGAATATCAAAGGTTATGCAGATCTGAGAGCAAGGACAGGCCAGCAGTTCGGCGAGAACAGCACCGGTTTTGAACTGAAAGAGGCCTGGGGTATGTATTATAACAGATGGATGGGTATCTCAATGGGAAAGAAGATAGTGAAGTGGGGAAAGACAGACTTTTTCACTCCTCTCTCGAAATTCAAGCCTGTTGACTACTCGTTCCGCACTCCCGACCGGGAGGACAGCGATCTGGGTAACATTGTTGCCGAGCTGGTTGTTACACCATCGTCTTTCTTCAGGTTTTCATTTGTTTACGCTCCGTTGTGGAATCCATCAATTCTGATGACACGCCCCCTGGAAATCCCCCGTTATATTTCCCTTGAACTTCCATGGGGGCTGTCATCAGAAAATGGATTTTACTCGTACGGCCTGAGAGCAGACTTTCTTCTCAGGGGTTTTGATGCTGGTATTCAGTGGTTTCACGGACCGGATCCCATGCCCGGACTGAAACTGGTTTCTGCAGATCTGTCGGATCTCATGAACCTGAACATTGGCATTAAAGGAGTCCCTTATATTATTAACAGTGCCGGTGCCGATTTTGAAGGAGTTGTTGCCGGATCTGTCGTGCGGGGAGCTTTATCGTGGTCGAAACCTGTCGAAGGAAAGACAGGGAACGAAGAGGTGCCTTTTCCCATGCTCGAATGGGTTGCAGGATTTGATCTTACTCCCGGCGATTTCAGGATTACGGCAGAGTACTCGGGCAGGAGGATCTTCGATTTTTACGAATCACCCTATGAACCACTTATCGGCAGAGAGCTCGATCTGTCGCAGCTTGCCCTGCTCTTTCAGGATCCTTTGTTTGATCCCAATGAATTCCTGAGGCTGCAGACCGAAGCTTTCAACAGGCTCTACAATAATCAGCTTAAAGAGTATTATCATTCGGCGGGTTTGCGAATCGAGGCTGAAACACTTTATGGAAGACTTATTCCTTCGATTTCAGGGATATATAATTTCACATCACGCGACCTGGTGCTGCTGCCGGCATTAAGATACAAACCTGCGGACGGAATCACCCTTACTGCCGGACTTGAATACTATTCGGGAGCCAAAGGGGGGCTTTATGACGTTATTGACGATTTCATGAACAGTGTATTTGTTTCGCTAAGGATTGATTTTTAGCAATATATGGCAGATTTTATTATTAAATACCGGTGGATCATCGTTTCGGCAGCCCTCCTGCTGGGAGCAGGTTTCGGACTTATGCTTCCTTCGGCTGAGACCGATCCCGAGATACGTAACTACATCCCCGTGACAATGCCGTCGAGAGTTACGACCGACTCTATCGAAAAGGAGTTTGGAAGCCAGGATATGATCATAGCTCTTTTTACCGATTCATCGGTACTTACTCCTGAAAATCTCAGACAGATAAGGGATGCCGACAGGGCTATATCGAGGCTCGAGGGGATCGGAACCAGGAACTCGCTCTTTACCGCAAGAAAGATCCAGAGCGTGGATGGGATGATGATTGTTGATCCGCTGATAAGGCGAATGCCGGAGAGTGAGGAAGACTTCAGCCAGCTGCAGCAGGATATCCTTACAAGTCAGTTTGCACGGGATATAGTTATTTCTTCTGACTTCACCTCGGCCGCAATAACAGGAAATATCCGTAAAAGTGTGCCTGAACACGTTACATTGGAAAGGATCGATTCAATATTAACTGTAACCGAAGGGCACGCAGATGTGCTTACAGGCGGATTGCCCTACATCAGGAGGTTTATACTGGAGGATGTAAACCGCGATGCACTGGTCCTTATCCCATTGGCGCTTATAATAATGCTCACTGTGCTTAAGCTCACCCTGAGGGAGTGGAGAAGCGTGCTGATGCCTTTCAGCGTGGTTGTCATTTCAACAATCATCAGCATGGGCTTGATACCTCTTCTGGGCTGGAAGATCTCGATTATCAGCCTGCTCCTTCCGGTAATACTTATTTCGGTGGCAAATAATTACGGAATATACCTTGTCTCACGGTATCACGAAATCCAGGGTCAGGAGATTCCTCCGGGAAGGAAAGAGAGTGTGCGGATCATTACCGGTTCGCTCAACAAGCCTATACTTTTTACAGGTCTTACCACCATAGCCGGTGTCCTCGGACTCCTCTCCCATTCCATAATCCCTGCCCGCCAGCTTGGCCTGCTAGCCGCAACAGGTATCCTGCTGGCACTTACACTCAGCCTTCTGCTGATACCTGCACTTATATATCTGAGAAAACCTGTCAGCAGAAAAGTTATTTCAGCGGGACGGAAAGGTGATATTATCGATCGGGCAGTAGGAATAATCTCAAAAGGTGTTACAAAGCATCCTTCGAGGGTGCTCCTCATCTCGGGACTGGTTACCTTGTCCTTCTCGGCAGGGATTCTTCTTCTGCGTATTGACACTAACCAGGAGAATTATTTTCCGGCCAGCCATCCGCTTCGCAAGGCCTCGAAGATTATAAACACGAATTTCGGAGGTTCCCAGACCATTTCGGTTATGATAAAGGGCGACCTTATGGATCCTGTCATTATGTCTCGGATCGATTTGCTGACTACACATCTCAAATCGGTTGACGGGGTTGGCAATGTGTTTTCTGTATCAGATGTGGCCAGGGAGATGAGCAAGGCGCTTTTTGATCCCGGCGAGGAGGATTATGATCAGATACCTTCAACGAGTGAAGCAATTGCCCAGATGTTTGAGCTGTATAACATGAGCGGTGATCCCGATGATTTCAGTCAGCTGATGAATTTCGAGTACAACAGGGCTCATATGCTTATCAGGCTTTCTAACCCCGATAATCATATCATCCGCTCGGTGCGGGATGAAATAGAGTCTTCTACAGCAGACTTTCCTGCAGATGTTACAGTCGGAGGTTATGCCATAATCATGGCAGATTTCGCAAATAAGATAATAAAAGGCCAGGTATCCTCACTGCTTATTGCCCTGATTACAGTTTTTATCCTGTTGTCGATAGTATTCAGGTCGGCCAGGGGCGGCCTCATTGCCTCGATTCCGCTGGCAGCCTCAATTGTCATACAGTTCGGTTTTATGGGAGCGGTGGGAATACCGATAGATGCCGCCACGGCACTCCTTTCATCGATTATGATAGGCGTGGGTGTCGATTTTACCATCCAGTACCTGTGGCGATATAAAAGCGAACTAAACAGGGGACTGAATCACATCGAAGCGATTGCCGCCACATTCAGGACAACGGGAAGGACAATTATCATAAATGCCCTGAGTGTAATGGCCGGCTTTTCTGCTACCTTCTTTTCGGGATTCCTCTCTATCAGGTATTTCGGCTATATGGTCCTGCTGTCGCTGGGTTCATGCCTGCTCTTTGCCATAATTGTGATACCTGCCTTTATGATAAGATTCAAGCCTGCCTTTATTGAAAGAGATATTAAAGAGAGAGAAATAAGAAGAATAAGAATAGATAAAAACAATGAAACATATGAAGATGAAGAAGTTATTACTACTGTTGCCATTTCTGATCGTCCACGGATTGAAGGTATCGGCGCAGCTTCCTGATGCTGCCGGGATTATGGATAAATGCCGCGAGCTGACCATCACCGGATCAATGAGGGCAGATATTGAACTGACAATTACCGAGAGGAACGGGGCGACACGGAACAGGAAAATTGCAATGACCAGCAAGAGCTATCCCGACGGCACGGAGAAACGTCTTATTAAGTTCCTTGAGCCGGCGGATGTAAGGGGTACCGGAATGCTTATCTTCGATCATAAGGATGCGGCCGATGAAATGTGGATATACCTGCCGGCCTTGAAAAGGACACGGCGTATTGTCAGCAGCGAGAAGGGAAAAAGCTTTATGAGCTCTGAATTCACGAATGCCGATATGACATCCTCTCCCCTTTCCGATTTCCGTGTGCGTCATCTTTCCGGATCAGGCGAAAATAATCAGTGGATAATCGAAAGCACACCTGTAAGCGATGAAAAAGCTGAAGAATACGGTTACTCGAGGAAGGTGAGTT
>CAYRQY010000175.1:0-5774 GCA_964426435.1 uncultured Rikenellaceae bacterium
ATCCTACCCCCGGTTAATCCGGGCTGGCAAACAATCCTTGCCCCATTATCCGTTACCCGGTATCCCTTCCAGCCGTCGCAGGTCATCACCAGTAGAGAATCAGTTATCGCCTGCCCCGAAAGGCTTGTGCCGGCTCCCCGGAATGTCACCGGAATTGAGAGCTCAGACGACAGTCTCAGAATAAATGATACCTCCTCTTCATCCTTTGCCTTTACCACCAGGTTCGGGATAAGCCTGTAGAAGCTTGCATCGGTGCCAAAAGCCAGGGTATGGAGCGGGTCGTCAAAGATCCTTTTCTGATCAATCTTTTCAGTAAGACGGTTGTAAAATGTTCTGTAGTTCCCCTGCAACATTCTATGTAGTCAATTTGAATTTGAGTAACGCCATCAATTTACTTTTATTCCATATAACGATGAGTTGGTTGTAACAAACAGGGTGTTCCCGTCTGTGCCACCGAAAGCAATTGAAATGGGTCGTTCACCAACATTGATCCTCCTCACCTCATTCCCATTTCTGTCGTATACAAAAATCTGACCATCTGCAACATAGAGATTACCATCCCTGTCAACTGCATATCCGTACTCACCCCTGGGATGTATCTCTTTCAGGTTGGTTAGCTGTCCGTTGGAGGCAACATCAAGAGAATAAAACTTCTTGGGAAGTTCGTTTGATGTATAGAAGGGCTGCCCGGGAACAGCTTTCGAAAGTGATGCGCAGCGTCCAAGGTCATAAATGTCGGGAATTATTGTCACCCCGTCGGGTGCAATGAATGAAGAGTCGGGCCAGAAAGTAATGTGACGCAGGAAATCTCCCCTGTACCGGCTGGAGGGGTAGTAAGCCAGTTTTACTTCACGTATTTCGCTGTTGGGAACCCTCGCCATCGGACTGAAAGTCTCATCCGGGTCACCTGGATTGATTGAATAAGCGAGAGCTCTCCAGCCGCTGTTTCCCCAGCTGCTGTAACCGGGATTATCATCGGGAAGCCGCTGTACAGTTTCCTGTAAACCGCCGACCAGGTAGCCGGGTTGAGGGTCATACCTGAAAACGACCAGAAGGTTATCCTTTGTATCGGTTGCCAGTACAAAAGGCTGAAGTGGATAATCAGCCAGTATTTTAACAGAACCGGTTTCGGCTGACCATTTATAGATCCTCTTCTTAAGGGTTTCGCAGAAATAAATATTGCCTTTGCTGTCGCTGGTTATCCCGGTAATAAAATCAAAACCGGTGGCAAGCTTCTCAACCTTCCATTGCTGGCCGGTCACTTTCTTACTGCCCTCCTCTTTTCCTGTAACGGTTACCTTTGCTATTTCCCACGGGTAGAGCGGGATCTCTTTATTGACATCATATACAGGGAACTCTGTAACCACAAGCTTCTGGGTATAATTCTTGATGTTACGGAATTCGATATTCCCACAGTTCCACAATCTTACTCCGAACCTTTTGGGTGTGGTTACCCTTATAACCCTGTAGATCCACAGGTTGCCGAAAACAATATCCCTGCAGCCGGAGAGTTCCACCATCTGGCACTCCCTTCCCTCCCTGCTCTCTTCCTCGAGCTGGAAGGCATAAATTTTCCAGTTTGAAACGTTCTCGAACCTGGCCTCATTCCTTACATGATGCTCGAGCGACATTGCGTATATTCGTGAGGGCGTTGATGTATTGCTGACATAGAGACCGGATGTGGCATATGTGCTTGCGGTCCAGATATCCTTAAAGGTGCCGCCGCCGTTCTTTGTTATCCAGAGGCTCCAGTACTGGTTATCCCAGGCAAGATCAAGTCCCTGCACGGCCACGGGATTATCCGGGGAGCTTACCGGCCTCTGTCCGGTACCTCCGCCTGCACCTGCCGGCCTTCCCGACTGCTGACCTGAAGGTCTTCGCAATGTTCCGTGTCCTCCTGCAAACTTAATATCATTCATATAGGAATCCTTCCCCGCCATCCATTTGCATGCAACTGCCCTGTAATTATATCCGCCGGTAGATAATCCGATTCCGTTGAGAATGTCGTCACCGCCTTCCGATGATTCAAGGAGAGGGACCGGCCCGCCGAATCCGCTGAATGCAGGCTCGCTCTCCCTGAGAACGAGCTGTGTGCCCCAGGGATGAAGCCCGATAAGCCTGGTTCCGGGGGCCATCTTCAGTGTTGATGTAATACGATAAAAGCCCTGCGGGACATATATGTTCTTATAATCTGCGATTGCTTTACGGAAGATCTCGGTATCATCTGATTCCCCGTCACCCCTGGCCCCAAGATCCCTGACACTGACCCATGTTTGCATCGGCGGAAGAGCAGGTATATCTCTGGTAAGCTTTTCGGGGAAGGTTTTCAGAGACTCAATCCTGCTGATCGTTCTGAACTCTGAATCAGCATTCAAATCATCCATAATGAGACCATAACTGAATTCTTCTACCTTATATAATTTACTGCCGGGTTCAATCTTTTTTCCGCTCTGGCGGTAATGGGCAAGAACAGGTACATTCCTGCAATAAATGTCCAGCAGATTGACCTGTGTCTGCACATGTTCTTCCATGCTTATTACAACACCCGCACTCCGCACATTGTCAAAAAAGCAATTCTCCATGAAGAGCCTGTCGATGTATCCTTCCCGTATCTCAACAGCAACCGGGACATTTCTGAAGTAAGTATTGACCATGGCGTACCCGGTATTATGGCACTGAATGGCCGCAATGCGCTGACCTTCAAAGTAAGTATCGACCACCATCATCGGCCAGCTCGGGGAGGTCTGTCCTGATATTATACCGTAATCCCCGCCAATTAATATTACATTTTCCATTTCATTTCCTACCTCTGAAATGCAAGCCCTGGCACTGCCGGCATTAATCACCATATTGCTTACAAACCCGTGCTGGGCATAATGTGTTCTCATTCCAACCGCCACCGGATTACCATCGCTGATACGGAGATCGATATTGGAAATGGCAGAGTAAAAAGTCCCGGCACCGGCATCCCCGGGCTGTTTTCCTTCGGCTACCAGTCCTCCGATAAAAAATATCATGTATTTCTCGGGGTATCTGCCGGCGGGGTCAGGAGTCTGATAACCCGGTGAGTTCTTTGCAAGTATGATCTCAGGCCTGATTTTTCCATATCCTATAAGCCGTACTGAGGGAGGTACATGTATAGTTTTGCTTATCAGGTATTTACCTTCAGGAATAAAAAGGATCCCGAAGTTCTTTTCGCTCTTCACCCTGTTAATTGCTGCCTGCAGTGCATCTGAGACATCCGTTTTACCATCGGGCCGGATGTTGAAATTCTCAGGAGTAAAATAGTATGCTTCCGGATCAGCAGGTTTCAGAGTGTATACAGATTCCCGGCTCACGTTTCCCGGTTGTGCAATAATAAAACCAGCAACTAAAACCATCAGCCCGGCCAGTATCAGTCTTTTGCTCTTCATAGTACTTTTTAATACATCAATATGATGTTAAAAATAAGAACAAAAGTGAATTATTACACACGAATGGGTAATAATCTCTGCCAGGCTGGAAACAGAATCAGGCCATTACGATTGTTTAGAAACCAATTACGAAATATGTTCACTAACTTGTCCAAAGTCAGCCATCGCCACTGCGGCAGAACTCACAAACCCATGACGGAGTACCCAGCTGACTGCCTCTTTATAGCTGGGTTCACGTCCCGTATCAGGTGAGTATTTACCTCCTGAACAGGTTTTCATTGCTACTACACCGATCCCTTTCAGTCCTGCCTCCTCCAGCAGGGAGACAAGTCTCTCCTGATCCCAGGCAGAGTGGTTCCCTGTAACGGAGTGGATATAAGCACCCTTGTGGTTAAAAGGGACCATAACGACATCATAGAAAACTTCAGAATTATTCCGTGAAAGAAGGTTCATTCTGTCATTATGAGTTGAAAAACCATGCGCTCTTATTACACCCGAACTCTTCATGTCAGAAAAGAACTTCTGTACTTCGGGGTGAAAAAGCAGGTTCTCCTCGCTTGCGCCATGGTATAATAAAATATCGATAAAATCTGTATCGAGTGCTTTAAGGCTCTCTTCAAGGGTTGATGACAAAATTTGTCTTATCTCTTCGGCTCCTCTCCTGCCCTTACCTCCCGATGGCAACTGATCTGGTTCAAGCTTTATTTTGGACTGGATAATAATTTTGTTCCTGATGCCTGCCAGTGCCCTGCCCACGAGCCTTTCATTGTTTCCGTTACCATAGGAGCGTCCGGTATCGATGAAGTTCATTCCTTTATCCACGGCAAATTTGATCAGGGATTCTTCGTTTGTCCGGGGCGCACCGAAGCATAACGAACTGACCATTATGCCGGTATTTCCTACGCTTCTCGGGTTGCTGTTCCATGAGGTTTCCAACCCATTTCTCTCAGCTGATAATTTAAAACCGGCAAGCCCTGTAATGGCGGCAGCAATAAATATCTTACGAGTGAAAAGCCTCTTCACCATATAACTATCTCAATATCTGATTAAACAACCTGCTATTTTTACTTCCTGAAGCCACAGATCTAACGCGGTTCCTGCACTTAAGGGCCAGATCACTTTAAAGTGCGCTTCAAAAAGTGCAAAATAAATAAAATGGTGAGATCCTCCTCAAATAAGCTTAAATATCATTTTTTCATAGGTTTCAACCAGCATTAAACAAAAACGGCATCTGCCTGGCTATCTTTACGATTCTCAGGGAAACACAAAAAATCTGCTCTTTGTGCCGGGTTTGTCGAAAGGGAAGAGCTTCCTGAGGGATAATCCGGCTTCGATTGCCAGGTCTGCTTCTATTATATCAACTCCGTCGCTGATCATCTTTAAGTACTTTCCAGATAACTCATCAAATGATCCTATCTCTCCTCTTTTATATGCAATATCATGGTTTCTTGAGCTGCCGGCAATGCACATCGCTCCCCTCCCATGGATTTTATCAAAGATACCTGTATCCTCAACTATATTATGACTTACAAAAGCAACTATATTCCTCCACGGCACACCTGTTTCCTCAAACCCTCCGATATGAACCGTGTCAGCCAGCATAATTTCCATCATTATGTCAGGATTGAAAGAGTAACATTCCTTTATTTCCTCCCACGAATAAGCGATCACCATCGCATAGGATTCTGCATTATGCTCCATGATCTTTTTTACCCTTTCGGTTATCGGCACATCCTTCCTGTCGAGGATAAGAACCGTCTTCGACCTGGCCCACTCGAGAGCCTCATCAAGCGTGGGTATCAGGTAATCAGTAATATTGCCTTCACTATCCTTAAGCCTGAGCTGTTTCAGCTCCTCAAGCGTATATTCATTTACCCTGCCTTTACCTGTAGTCGTTCTGTCAAGTGTGGCATCATGGACCAGCACCATAATACTGTCTTTTGAATAACGCGGATCCACTTCTATAACTGCATGAACCCGGCCAAGAGTATTTTCGAAGGTTTCTATACAGTTCTCCGGGAAATATCTCCTGTCACCTCCCCTGTGAGCACTTACAAAAGGAATACGATCCGGAGAATAAGAAAAGAATTTCTTCAGATCCTCAGGAGTTTGAATATTGAGAGTATGAAAACCCTTATTAAGACTCGTCTTCTTGCCACCGCATCCGGCAGCCACCATAAGAGCAATAAGCAAAGCAGGTATTAGAGTTCTGTTCATATCCTCAAATTAAAAATACCGAGGACCCAGGACCCAGCACCCAGCACCCAGTACCCCACCTTCGCCAAGGCTACGGTGGACAAAGCTAGTACCCAGCACCCTTCTTTCATTTCACCGGAAACATATTAAACCTCTCCACTTCCG
>CAYRQY010000176.1:0-5718 GCA_964426435.1 uncultured Rikenellaceae bacterium
GGCAGATACATAATAGTATACCTTGGGGTCAACAACACCATTGATTTTTACCCTGACCAGGTCGCTCACATTACCCCAGCCCTGGTTCTTTACGGCATCGTATGTGCCCTCAATAACACCTTTCTGTCCTGGCTTGAGCGTCTCGGGATTGGCCCTTACCGACAGGTGGGCCGGGACATTCTCGAATTCAATCTTTGCAGGGGCATCCGAAGTGTTTATTACCTGCATTACCCTTATCTTCTTCTCATTCTTCTTCACATTGGTGAAAGCAAGATGATTGCTTTCGAACCTCACCTGTCCGACGGGAAACGTAAAAAGTTCTTCCACGGTCTTTTCCCTGGGCACTACTTCTCCCTTGATTGTAAGAACCGCAACCTGGGGTTTGGCATTGGAATAAACCGAAAGGGTTTTGCTGAATGCTCCCGGCCTGTTTGCAGGATCATAAATTGCGGTGATCTTGCCTGTGCTCCCGGGAGGTATCGGCGATTTGGTCCATTCAGGCATCGTGCATCCGCACGATGTCACAATGTTCTGAATCACCAGGGGCATGTCGCCTTCGTTCCTGACCGTGAAATCGTAGGTTTGCCTGCCTGCTTCTTCCCTGAATTTACCGAAATTATGTTCCGTTGATGAGAGTTGCATCTTCGGCTGTGCCATTACACTCATAACTACAGATACAAGTGCCGCGGTAAGAAAAAACTTTTTCATAATCCTTTTTTATTGCAAAAAATCAGTTCAACATATTGTTATAACGGTCCAACTTAAAAATGGTTGCATAACAGTGCACAAAAATCAGACCAAAAGCGTTATTATACAAAGTGAACAAAATTAATAAAGTTTGGTTTTTTTTGAAAATATAAGTTATAATATCTTAGTTTTGCTCCCTGACACGGATGTTTGGAACACTATTTGCGGATCAGAATCCAGCCTTTCAATTGAAAGAACAAAGAATGAAGATTGCTAAAAGTCTGATAATTATATTTATAGGATTCACCCTTTATTCCGAAGCGGGTGCCCAGTTCTATAATGGTCATCAGATGCCGTTTGGCAAGAATAAAGTTCAGCACTACGATTATTACTGGTCGTTCTACAGATTTGACGACTTCGACTGCTATTTCAATGAATTCGGACAGGAGCTTGCCCAGTTCACTGCCGATTTTGCCCTGAAGAAGCTCAACGAGATTGAGGAATACTTCGACTACACTCTTGAAAAGAGACTTATCTTCATTATCTTCAACAAGATGGCTGAGTTCAGGCAGTCGAATATCGGGCTTGTAACATTCGATGAAGATACTTACAACACGGGCGGTTTCAGCAGGATCATCAAGAACAAGGTGATGGTATATTATGAGGGCGATCATGTAGACTTCCAGAAGCAGATAGCAGCCTCGATTGCCGAGGCGATGGTAAACGAGATGCTCTACAGCGCCGACATGAAGGATCGGATATCAAGCTCATCGGTTATTCAGACACCCGACTGGTTCCTTAAAGGTCTTGTTAACTATGTAGCCTTCGGATGGGATTTCGACCTCGATAACAGGTTAAGGGACGGACTCAGCACAGGTAAGTACAGTAAGATCAATCAGCTTGAATACGACGATGCCATCTACGCCGGCCAGTCATTCTGGCGGTTCATCGGACGTGAATATGGCGATGCCATCATCCCGAATATAATTTATCTGACTAAAATTTACAAGAATATCGACGACGGCTTCCTCTATGTAACAGGAAAGAAGCTTAAGGAACTTATCAGAGAGTGGAGGGATTTTTACGCAAGGGAGTTCGAGGGAGACAGGGGCAGGCCTGACAATAATGGCAATGTGATCCGCAAATCACGAAGGGAACAGATGTTTCAGCAGGTGAGGGTCAGTCCCGATGGCGCCTATATCGCCTATGTTACCAACGACTGGGGAAGAAAAAGGATATGGATTTATGACCGGGCAACAGAAAAGCAGAAAGTGATCTTCAGGGCAGAACCCAGGTTTGAGCAGAAAACCGACAATTCCTATCCTGTCATCGCATGGCACCCCAGTAACAGGATCCTGACGTACATCAACGAGGAGAAAGCCGGACTTGTTATGTATTTCCACCGTGTCCAGGAAAAGAGCACCGAAGAAAGGAACCTGCTCTATTTCGACAAGGTTCTCGATTTTTCGTATTCCCCAGACGGTACCCGCCTGGTCTTTTCGGCAGTAAAAGACGGTATTACCGATATTTATATTCATACTATAGCCTCAGGCACAAACGAACAGATAACCAGGGATCTGGCAGATGATCTCCATCCCAGGTGGCTCAGGGAGGCTCCGGAAATGATAATGTTTACATCAAACAGGCTGAACGATACCCTCACCAATACGGGAAGTCCATTTGAAAGATTATCGCCCACATTCGACCTTTTCCTGTACAATACCACGGGTAAAGGCAATGTTCTTACAAGGTTGCCTGAAGGAAGGTTCATAAGCAGATACCAGCCTTCGGAAACCGGCAGGAACAGGTTCACCTATGTCGGCGACAACAACGGGATACTCAACAGATTCACAGCATCTTTCGACAGCACAATCAGCCACATCGACACCATTACCCACTACAGGTATTTCATCAGGTCGCAGGCCCTGACAGACTACGACCGCAATATCCTGGACCAGTCCGTCTCGGATCTTTCAGACATAAAGGGAGAGATCCTTATTAAAGATGGCAAGTATCAATTAAGGGAAGGACAAATACGGGAGAGTGACACCCGGCCGGTTAAGGAGCTGGTGCCAACCAGGTTCAGGGAAGAAAGAAACCTGTTCCTGCACAAGGCTGACAGCATCGACCAGATCAGACAATGGCTTATTGCGGAAGACAGGCGCAGGAGAGACACCCTTACCAAACCGCTTTATGAATATTACATAACTGATGAGCCCATCGATATCAACCACTACATATTTGAAAAGGAAAAACAGAACTACTACGATGAACTGTGGCGCAAGGATTATATGGATATAGACCTCGATACGGGTACGATTAAGCTGCCTCTCATAAGGATCTACGAAACCTCCTTCTATAATAACTATATTGCCAACCAGGTTGATTTCAGCTTCCTCAACAATGCATACCAGGTCTTTAACGGAGGAGCTCCCTACTTCAATCCGGGACTAAACATGCTAACAAAGTTCGGCATACTGGACCTTTTCGAAGATTACAGGCTGACCGCGGGATTCAGGTTCTCAGGGAATTTCGACAGTAATGAATACCTTATCAGCGCTGAAAACCTCAAGGGTAAATTCGACAAGCAGCTTATTTTTCACAGGCAGGCATTTTTCAGCTCCGACGGAGAGGATTACTTCAGGACGCACACTCACAACGTTCACCTCTCTTTTGCAAGACCGTTCACTCCCGTTTTTGCCCTTAAGGGAACCCTCACCTACAGGTACGACCGGCATGTTTACCTTGCCACCGACGTCATTTCGCTTACAAACGACAATATATCGAGGCACTGGCTGAGCCTGAAAGGTGAAGCAATTTATGACAACACAAGGAAAAGAGCTGTTAACATATATTTTGGAACCAGGTTCAAGGTATTCGGGGAATACTACAGGCAGCTCGTAAACAGGAAATCCGACATGATAGTCATAGGCGCTGATTTCAGGCATTACACGAGGATACACCGCGAGCTGATCTGGGCTAACCGTTTTGCAGCCAGCGCATCATACGGTCCTACAAAGCTGGTTTATTATCTGGGAGGAGTTGATAACTGGATGGGATATCTCTTCAGCAGGGTTCCGATGTTCGACAGCTCAGTGCCTGTAAGCCCCACTGTAAACTATGGTTTCCAGGCGCTTGCGACCAATATGAGGGGATTTTCCCAGAATGTAAGGAACGGGAGCAGGTTCGCACTCATCAACAGCGAGATCCGGTGGCCTTTCGTAAGGTATTTTGCAGGGTATCCGCTTCGTTCCAATTTCCTCAACAGCCTCCAGATAGTCGGATTCGGCGACCTGGGTACAGCCTGGGAAGGGCGCAGTCCATGGTCAGGAGAGAATGCCTACGACACCGAAACAATCATCAACGGCCCCGTGGAAGTAACGCTCGACACAAACAGAAAACCCATTGTGGGAGGATTTGGTGCAGGACTGAGAGCACAGATCTTCGGGTATTTTGTAAGAGCTGACTGGGCCTGGGGTGTTGAAAACGATTATATTATGCCCAGGATATTCTACCTCTCCTTCAGTCTCGACTTTTAGAACTTATCTGAAATATCCTCTGATGACCGGGATTAAAGAACTGATAATCAACAAATCATTATTGCTGAAAGATGAGGTGATACGGCTTCGCCGCCACTTCCACAAATATCCGGAGCTGTCTTACCAGGAGTACGAAACTGCTTCATTTATTTGCAGTTACCTCGAACAGCACAATATTGGATTCAGAAACGGTGTTGCAGGCACAGGTATAATCGGAAGAATTGATGGTAACGGAGCCGGAAAAACCGTAATTGCGGTCAGGGCTGAGATGGACGCCCTGCCCGTGACAGAAGATACAGGCCTTCCCTTCTCGAGCATAAATACCGGCAGGATGCATGCCTGCGGGCACGATGCCCATATGGCAATGCTGATGGGAACAGGAATTCTCCTCAATGAGCTCCGCGACTATTTCGGAGGTACAATTCTGCTTGTTTTTCAGCCGGGTGAAGAAAAATCACCGGGTGGCGCCAGGCTCATGCTTGAATCAGGAGAACTCAGTGATCCCGGTCCGGATATCTTCCTCGCTCAGCACATATTACCTGAACTCGAAACAGGCAGGGTGGGCTATAAACCCGGAGAATATATGGCATCGTGCGACGAGATCTACTTAACAGTCTCAGGCAAGGGCGGCCATGCAGCCCTGCCACACCTGACGACCGACCAGGTCCTAATTGCCTCGAAACTTATCGTGAGTCTCAAGGAAGCCATTGATCTTAAAAAAGTTGAGCAGGACGCTTCAATTCTCCTCGGGATTGGCAGAATCAGCGGTGAAGGAGCAACTAACGTGATCCCTTCCAAAGTTGAAATAGCAGGAACCCTCAGGACCTTCAGCGGGAGAATCAGGGAGGAATCAAAGGAGCTGATCGCGAGGATTGCTGACGAAACAGCCGGCCGCCATGGAGTCGATATCCGGTTAAGGATTGAAGAAGGATACCCTGCCCTCCTGAATAACGAGATTCTCACAGGTGAAGCAATCAGGCTAAGCGGCGAACTGCTTGGCCGGGAGAGTGTTGAGATATACAAAGATCTGAGAATGAGCTCAGACGATTTCTCCTTCTACTCCTCTGCAGCGCCATCACTCTATTTCAGGATAGGTATACGAAAAAAGGGCACCACTCCCCGATCACTTCATTCAGCACTCTTCGACATTGACGAGGAGGGACTTGCAACCGGTATAGCAAATATGGCCTGGCTGGTAATAAGCTTTCTTTCAGGCGTGACTGCTGAGTGAAATAGAACCGTAATAATGATAAAGATCCTTTTTCATTTTGAAAAATAAAGGTATTTTTGCGCAGTTTATGTAATTCGGTAACTAAAAAACATAGAAATGGCTTACAAAATTAATGACGATTGCACTGCTTGCGGGACCTGCCTGGATGAGTGCCCTGTGGAAGCAATATCAGAAGGTGATATCTATGTAATTGATCCTGATGTATGCACCGATTGCGGCGCATGCGCTGATGTTTGCCCCGTTGAGGCTATTCATCCCAAG
>CAYRQY010000177.1:0-5692 GCA_964426435.1 uncultured Rikenellaceae bacterium
ATCCGAATACTACGCAGGCATAGGTCAGTATGGGGAAAACCTGAAATTTCTGATAAAATGGCTGAATTTATTAAGAGCTCAAGGGAATATAAGGATAAACAACGTGCAAAGGGTTGGTTATGCATATTCGAAGAATGGATTTAAAGATTCGGCTGAATATTATTTTAATAAACAAATAGAGTATTGTAACGAGGATATCAGACTAAATCGAGGATATGCTGCTTCGGGTGCCGCATATTATGATCTTGCCGGAGTTTATGCATACAGAGGTGACAGTGTAAAAGCTTATGAAAACTTAAGAAAATTTCTTCAAAATCCAACCCTAAACCTGTGGATAAACAGATTCATTAATTATGATCCGTTGTTCGATGGTATCAGGGATGAAGCTGAATTTCAGGGTATCCTGAAAGAACTGAATCTTAAATATCAGGCAGAGCATGAGAGGGTCAGGAAATGGCTTGAGGAGAAGGGAATGATTTGAAGAATATTGCGGATTTCGGATTGTCGATTGCGGATTTTTCAGTCCGGGGTTAATGGGAGAAGTGGAACCTCAATAGCAGGCACATTCCAGCCTTCAATCAGCAGCCTCAGATTATCCGGGCCTGTGCTGCCTTTACCGGCTGAGGTGTCAAGGATGATCTCCTTTCCCTCACCGGGCAGGAGTGTCAGGTAATTATCGGTAAGATAGACAGGAAGAACCAAATCGTTTTCATCGTTAATCACCTTAAGCCTGATAAAGAATGCCGTTTCATTCTCAGGATTGAAGATCCTGATCACATATTTTCCCTCGCTGGTATTTCTGATATCTGCTTTTACCGTAACTTTTTGCAGTTCATTGAGCTTCTCGTATGAATGGCGTACGTTTGAGAGCCAATAAAGGTTTTCATCAACAACTTTGTCTCTGTCGGAAAGCTGAAGTTTAAGAAAGAATACCTGTTCTGTCCCGGCAGGAAGAGTCACCTTGCTGAGGTTCTGCAGCGACTGGGCCCCCAGAACTACATTGTGCCTTTGTTCCGAAATAAGCTTTCCGTGCATGTCGTATAAAAGAACTCCGGCAGATAAAGGATTGGTTTTTACCGCTGTCTGGTTCAGTACACAAACAACTGAGTCATTCAGGTTTAACTGGATATGCACCGGGGCAGCACCGTGCTTGTACCCGAAATAACCTCCGGTATAGTCGAGGTAATAGTCGTAAAAAAATCCCCGCAGCGCTGTCCATGGATTCTGATTCTTCCATACGAGCATCCCTGCATACCAATCCCACATTTTATGGTTGAATGCCTCCTGAAGCGCCCTGTATTGTTCATAGCTCACAAGCTGCGCCTTTAGACAGAAATCCTGAATATCCTTGACTTTCCCGTATCTGTCGGGGAAATCTCCAAGAGAAAGATATTTATGATATTGCCACGACCTTCCGGCCCTTTGTCCTCGTGGTGGGACCATCTCCTCCGACGGGATGAATTTCTTCAGCCCGTCGTAGTTCGGGATACCGATCGAACCGACCTCGGGATTAAAGGGGAAAGATTGCTCTGTAAAGATAATTTCAGGCTCCCTGATGCCGTATGGTCCGTCGCCGACACCGCCAATAGTGTTTGTCATCAGTCTTGCTGATGTCGAGTAATCAAGAAAATACCTCCCGGGGTCGTATACGGGAAATATCTCTTCCTCAAGAGCCTTCAGAATATCGGCCACAGGAAGGGTTTCGTTACTTCCGCACCACAGGTAAAGGCTGGGGTGGTTCCTGAGCATTTTAACCTGGTCAGTTACCGATTCGAGAAAAAGATCATGCTTGTCGGGATAAGCTTTTCTCCTTGCCTGTGACTCTTTCTTTGTTGCATCATTCCATTCCCCGTTGCAGTCGCCCGTTATCCACAGATCCTGCCACACAAGGATCCCGTATCTGTCGCAGGCCTCATAGAATTCAGGACGCTCCGTAAGTCCTCCTCCCCAGATCCTTATCATATTCATGTTCATCTCCGCATGCATCCTGACCTCTGCCTCGTACCTCTCAGTGGAAAGTCTCATCATCATATCAGATGCGATCCAGTTTCCGCCTTTTATAAATACTTTTTGCCCGTTTACGGTGAATACCCTTGATCTTATCTTTTCGTCCCGGTAATTGCCTGTTTCCCTTATGCCTATATTAAACTCTTCAACATCGGAACTGATCCCCCCCTGAACGACAAAATCAAATTTTACTTTATAAAGAGGCTGATCGCCCATACCGTTCGGCCACCACAGACGCGGGTTTACTATCCTGAATTCCGGGAGTGTCAGCGTTTTTAATTCGTAAGGTTTCAGTGCAACCTTTA
The DNA here is from genome assembly GCA_964426435.1 of uncultured Rikenellaceae bacterium. Classification (GTDB taxonomy): domain Bacteria; phylum Bacteroidota; class Bacteroidia; order Bacteroidales; family VadinHA17; genus LD21. Next base: position 2,313 of record CAYRQY010000177.1, read on the forward strand.
TACTTTTTGTCTCTCCCTCAACCGATACAGACAATATCCCCTCAGCTGCTTTTGAAGAAGGATTAACCATTTCAACAGAGGGTTTCAGGAATGCCGGTTGTTGCTTTGCCCCCGGCTCCCTGACACCGGGAACCCTCATCTCAACAAAAGGATTACGCATATCGACGGTGCCTGTGATTTCAACAGATACCTGGTCCCATATACCGGTATTGCGATCGCGGACAGGGCATATCCAGTCCCACCCTGCCGTAAACTGCATGGTTACATTTCTTCCTATTGTGCCGTCTCCACCCTGCCCTCCGTTCGGGTTTCCGGCAGGATCGGGGGGTGCCACCCAGACAGCCAGTTTGTTCGGTTTTCCTCTGTTAATGAAAGGAGTTATGAGATATTTCTGCCTGAGGAACATTCCTTCGTGGGTATTGAGATTTACTCTCCTGCCGTTGAGAAATATATCGGCGAAGTAGTTTATACCCCTGAAACTGAGCCAGACCTGCTGATCCTCCCCGATCTCAGGAAGGTCAAACTCCTTATAGAACCAGTAGGTGTAATAATCCCTTCCGGTATCATAAACATCCGGAATAAGATTATTATTCATGCCGTAAAAAGGATCTGGTATCTGTTTGTTGTGGAGAAGTGTTGTCAGGATTGTGCCCGGGACTACGGCATCGATCCATCCCTCGGATTTAAAACCGGGAGATGTAATTTCTGTTCCGTCCTGTAAAACATCTGCAGCTCTTCTTGCTTTCCACCCTTCGTTAAGGAGAATTGCCGAAGGCTGACACAGGGCATCGCACATCAGCAGGGTAAACAGTGCCAGCAGGGAGATTATTTTTTTCATATCTAAAGCTATTAAGTAGCGGTGTACGATATAAAGTTATAAAGATTAAGACAGATTTCCTGCTCTGAAAAAGCTTAATTTGAATAACCTCCAGCCGGTCCGGCAGAGGGATTCTACTTTTTATGATAAAAATGAATATATTTGAATAGAATCTCTTTTAAACTATGAAGTAATGATAAATTCCACAACGATATTATCAGTAATAGCGGCTGTTTTGCTGATAAAGGGACAAATGTTTGCCCAAACGGCTCAAAGAGAACCGGAGACTTTACCAATAGGAACAAAGGCACCTGATTTCAGCCTTCCCGGAGTTGACGGGAAAACCTACTCCCTTAAGGATTTCAGCAAGTCACAAGTGCTGGTCATAATCTTCAGCTGCAATCACTGTCCGACTGCCCAGGCTTATGAAGACAGGATAATTGCCATTGACAGGGATTACAGACCGAAAGGCGTATCGGTTGTTATGATATCGCCAAACGCACCTCAGGCACTGAATCTTTCAGAGCTTGGTTACTCAGACCTGGGCGACAGCCTGGAAGATATGGTGATCAGGGCAAAAGATAAGGGATTTGAATTTCCCTACTTATATGACGGCGACGAGCAAAAGACATCTCTTGCATACGGACCTGTGGCAACTCCCCACTGTTTTGTGTTAGACAAAGAGAGGATCCTCCGTTATGCCGGCAGGATTGACGGATCGGAAAAACCGGGAACCGGAAAGGGTGAAGACTTAAGAAATGCGATTGATGCTGTTCTGGCAGGAAAGGCAGTCAGCAATCCGGTTACAAAAGTCTTCGGATGCTCGGTAAAATGGTCCTGGAAGGATGAGTACACGAAAAAGCTTTATAAACAATGGTCTGAACTGCCGGTAACACTGGAGGAGATCGATGTGCAGGGAATAAAGGAACTGATAAAGAATCCGTCAGACAAATTAAGGCTGATAAATATCTGGGCAACATGGTGCGGGCCGTGTATTATGGAATTCCCTGAATTTGTAATAATTGACCGTATGTACAGGGGAAGGGCTTTCGAATTCATCTCCTTAAGCGCTGATAAGCCGGAGAGGAAGGAAGATGTCCTCAAATTCCTTAAGAAGCAGGAGGCCTCAAACAAGAACTACATCTTCAATAAGGATGATATCTACCAGCTGCTCGAGGCTGTAGATCCTGACTGGCAGGGAGCAATTCCTTATACACTCCTGATTGAACCGGGAGGTAAGATCATATACAAAAAGATGGATACAATAAATCCGGCGGCACTTAAAAAAATGATAGTTGAGAATAGGTACCTCGGAAGGTATTACTAGCTTAAATATTGAAATTCAGATGAAAAGGCGGAAATTTATAAAGTCAGGCGCAATTATGTCGGCAGGGCTGGCAGCAATGCCCGGGGTCGTGAAACCGGCAGGCAGTGGTCAGTCGGGATACCCTATAAGACTCGGAGGACCGGTTCCCGGCAGATCTTCTGATCCTGCAGAGTGGATCAGGATACTTAAATCGCTGGGGTACAGTGCGGCATACTGTCCGGTTCAGCCCGGTGCCCCGGCGGAACTTATCAGATCATTCAGAACTGAAGCTGAAAAGAACAACATAATAATTGCTGAGGCGGGCGTCTGGAACAATCCGCTCGATCCGGATGAAAAAAAGAGTAAGGCCGCTATCGACAGGAACATCGATGTGCTGAAGCTTGCCGACGAGATCGGTGCACTTTGTTGTGTAAACATATCCGGGGCCCGCGGAGCAATTTGGGATGGGCCGTACCCGGGGAATTATGCCGACGACACGTTCGATCTGATAGTCGAGACGGTAAGGAAAATAATTGATGCGGTAAAGCCGGTCAGGACATTCTATTCCCTTGAACCGATGCCCTATATGCTTCCTGATTCACCAGATTCATATCTTGAACTGATAAAAGCCATTGACCGCAAGCAGTTTGCCGCGCACCTCGATCCGGTAAATATGATCTCAAGCCCTCAGCGTTATTTCAAGAATGCTGAGTTCATTAAAGAATGCTTTTCCAAGCTTGGACCATATGTCAAATCGGTGCATGCAAAGGATATTATCATCCTTCCCAAACTGACAGTGCACCTCGAAGAAATACGTCCCGGACTGGGAGCGCTTGATTACCGGGTACTGCTGCAGGAAGCGGGTAAAATAAAAGATATCCCTGTAATGCTGGAGCATCTGGAAAACCAGGAAGAGTACAGGCTTGCAGCCGCGTTTGTACGTGAAACCGGCCGTAAAGCCGGCATAACTTTCGTTCAATAATCTGCATTTTTTAACTATATTCGGATCACATTAAACCTGTAATCATATGAGGAAAATATTATTCCTTCTATTTTTTTTTCCTGTTATTTTGCCGGCCGGGGCTCAGACCATCATCAACCGCGACCCGGAGATCAGCCGCATGATCGATCAGATTTCCGCGGATAGAATAGAACAACATGTCAGAAAGCTGGTAAGCTTTCATACACGACACAACCTGAGCTCCCGGAATAACCCCTCTCAGGGAATAGGTGCGGCATGGAACTGGATAAAAGCTG
>CAYRQY010000178.1:0-5648 GCA_964426435.1 uncultured Rikenellaceae bacterium
TTAAACTTCTTCATGGTATCAAATTTACAAGTTCTTTAATTAATTCTTTCAACCCGAAGTTCCCTGATCGTTTTTATCAGGAATTTATCCTGCATTCCGCTGACCTCTATCTCCTGCATGGTCCCGCTGAACATTTCGGCAAATTCGATCTGTTTGTTTGAAAGGTTTACCCACGTTGTTCCCCAGTATTGCTCGGTACCCCTGGTTTTGATGTCAGCCATTGAGATCTTAATGATGTTATCGATTGCCCGGTAATCAATAACAGCGCACAGGGTGCCGTTAAATTCTGAAATGCCTGTCCAGCATAGCTCTATTGATGCATGGTTATAAGTGCCGATCTCTCCCATATCGAATTCCCCGGTAATTGACCTAATGATATATTTTTTGTTCAGTTTCAGGGAATCTGTATAGTCCCATGCAAACATCTCAATAGTCATCATATCCCACACCAGGTTTCGGGCAATAACATTTTCAGGACTGGACGGAAAACCTTTGAAAGCCTCTTCTTTAAGCATATCCGGAGAGGGGACATATTTCATGTTTTCCATATATTCCTGTTTCGCTCCGGCCGGGAATGGCTCCGAAATAGTGTTTGAACCTGCAATGAATACGTCATTCCATGAAACGTAACCACCTTCCAGCCCACATGTGTAATCGCCGGTAATTTGTTGTCTGCCTGTGAAATTGCCGTAAAGATCCCTGTTGGTGTAAATTGCCGTCATCCTGTATTTCTGCGGGGAGGCGGGTCTGAGACCCGCCTCTTCTCCCTTTGGCAATTCCCTGAGATATCTGTCTATTACAGCCTTTTCGCCCTGGCCGTAACTGACTGCAGAAGAAAATATTACTGAAAACAGCAAAACCCCTGCAAGTGCTGAAATTGATTTCTTTTCCATTTTTTTATTTTTTTTGGTTCGACAATTAATCCAAACCAAAGAAATAACATGGTTGCGCTGAACAGAAATTTTTCTCGCGGAACGGTTGAATCACCATCCCGAACGGGAAATCTGAATGATTGATCCGGAATACAAAATGGATTAATGACCCTTTGAACGCACACCGTGGTGACCATTTCCCCAATCCATAACGTGGTGAACGTAGAGACAGGTCTGAGACCTGTCTCTACATCAACCGGAAATAATTCATGGATCCGCCGTGATGAAAACGATTTGAACGCCCTGATAAATTCTGAAATGCCATGCCGTTGTTTTATATTCGGACTGTTTCTGATGATAATTAATCCGTGAACATGATTCGGCATAATTATAAATTCATCCAGAATAATATTGTAATAATGATTAGGCAGATCATACCAGCAATTTTTAACAATTTTGCCTGGTCCCGACAATATCATTTTGCATTGAACAATTTCACCAAATACCGGCACCCTGTTTTTTGTACATATTGTAATAAAATATATGCCATCCCGGGAATAATCAAATCCTTTCAGACGTGCCGAATCGATACGGTATTTATTTCTGAACCGATCCATTACAAATAAAAGCGAGACAGATGCAATTTACAGAAATTTTTCGGCAGAATTTAAAGATCCTGTAATAAATTTGCATCTTTAAAATCAAAAACGATATGATCAGTGAGATAAAACTACAGGACCTGAATGCGGCGGATTTCATTGCGGACAAGGTCAAGGACATCAGGGCAGCAGTCGGTGACGGAACGGCTATCAATGCCCTGTCGGGAGGCGTCGATTCATCAGTTGTGACGATGCTCGGTCACCAGGCGCTCGGAAAGAGGCTCAGGACACTCTTCATCCAGAACGGGCTGATGCGTGAAGGAGAGGCAGAACAGGTTGTTGCTCTTTTCAGGGCGTTTGATATTGACGTTGAGGTCGTCGATGCCAGGAGAGAATTCTTTGGCGCATTGAAAGGAGTCACTGATCCTGAAGAGAAACGCGAAGCGATCACCCAGACATTCTACAGGGAGGTTTTCGGAAAAATTGTAAGGGAAAGCGGGGCGAAATACCTTCTCCAGGGCACTATTCTGACCGATGTCGATGAAACGGTTGCAGGCATAAAGCGTCAGCACAATGTATTCGAACAGCTTGGCATCGATCCGCAGAAGACCTTTGGCTACAGGATACTGGAACCCCTTATCCAGCTCCGCAAGGATGCAGTGAGGGCTGTGGGCAGGGCATCGGGACTTCCCCCTGAACTGTTTGACCGGATCCCCTTCCCGGGCCCGGCACTGTCAGCACGGGTCATCGGAGAGGTAACACCTGAAAGGATCGAAACGGTAAGAAAAGCCACTGTGGTGACTGAGAGGCTGCTGAAGAATACCGGTGCGTTCCAGTACCTGGCCATTCTCCATGAAGACAGGGTTACAGGCATGCGCGACGGAAAGCGCGATTTCGGTCAGCAGATCGAGATACGCTGCTGGGACAGTATAGATGCTCGTACTGCAACACCGACAAATATCCCCTTCGATACTCTGAGGCTGCTGGCTGATGAGATTATCCGGGATGTGCCCGGTGTGGTGAGCGTTACTTATAACATTACAACCAAGCCGCCATCAACGATAGAGGCGATATAAAAAGGCACAGGCTTTGCCGGCCATAGCTGACCGCAGGACAGCGAAGGACGGGGCGCAACGGTAACGGCAACGGCAACGGCAAAAAGTTTAAAGAGCGACGGGGCGATAGAGCGACGGGGCGATAAAACCAACAAACCAGGAAACTTCGCGTACTCTGCAAAAAACTCAGTGTCCTTGTGTTTTATAATATTTATTATTGTACAACTTCAAGCTGAACTGCAGTGCCCTTCAGTCCTTCGGCAGTCAGTGAAACTGTAACTTTCCCGGGCTTGTCAAGAGCCTGCAGGTAAACCAGCAGTTTACCCCGGAATGCATTCTGAGCGTTGTCTTTATAGTCCTCGATATTAACCGGATTGGCATCCTCCATACCCAGAAGCCTCACAGGTCCGCTGATCTCGCATGTGACACGGTTTGTTGCACTGTAGACAGTGTTGAAATCCTCATCGGTGATATCTATGAAAATATGCGTAAAATCCTGCCTGTCAGCCTTAAGGGTTCCTTTCACACATCTGGCAACTATCCTTGCCGGAGTTCCGGTTGTTTTGATCTCGCTGCCTGCAATCATTTCACCAGATTGGTTCTTTCCGACAGCAACCAGTGTGCCAGGTTCAAAGGGCACCTCCCATGAGATGGTGCGGTTCTGGAAATCAGCCAGCTTCTTCTGTCCCAGCGATCTGCCGTTCAGCAGAAGTTCAACCTCTGCGCAGTTGGTGAAGGCATTGACGCTTATTGTTTTACCCTCTTCCCAGTTCCAGACGGGATCGACCCTCCTGTGAGCCCACAGGCTCTCATTCCTTCCTGTAATGAGCCGGTCGGTTGTCCCCAGGAATACCATTGGTTTGTCGCTCCACAGGCTCTGCCTGAAGAATGCCTCGGCCTTCATGTTTCCGGCAAGGTCAATTATGCCCGAGGTGCTGTGGCGGGAAGGGAATTGCCCGGCCTCTCCAAGATACTCTATGCCTGTCCAGAGGAACTGCCCCATCACATAGTCGTTATCCGCCACGCTGTTCCATGCTTCAAGCGACATGCCGTTCTCGCTCCCGTAAAGCGGCCTGTCGGGATAATTCTTATGATCAGGCTCATACCTGAACTCCTGGTAGTTATACCCTGAAACGTCAAGCGCAGCGGCATAACCGGTCTCGTTAGACATAAGGGCAGAGGCGAGTCCTGCTGTAACGGGCCGTGTGGTATCAAGCTTCTTAATCACTGCGACAAGCTCCCTTGCTATCTCTCCCAGTCTGTCTCCGTGTGGAAGGTTCGGATCGAACTTAGCCCAGGTCTGGGGATTTGCCTCGGTGTTAAGTATCGGGTGAGTGTAAGGATCGTTGGGATAATCCACCTCGTTTCCTATGCTCCACATTATAAGTGAAGGGTGATTACGGTCTCTCAGGACAAAATCCCTTAGATCCCTGACGGCCCATTCACCGAAATCGGAAGCATAGCCATCCTTGCCAGGTGCTCCTTTATTCCAGCCTGTGAGCCATTTCTTTTTCGGCAGCTCCCATTCATCGAATGCCTCCCCGATCACAAGAAATCCCTTCTGATCGCACAGCTCCATGAAATCGGTCGAGAAGGGATTATGACTTGTCCTTATCGCGTTACAGCCGAGCTCCTTCAAAATATCGAGGCGCCTCGAAAGTTCCTGTTTTGGCACAGCTGCTCCGAGGGCTCCCGCATCGTGATGCATGCAGATCCCTTTCAGCTTCATGCCGCGGCCGTTAAGGAAGAAGCCTTTTCTCGCATCAAACTTTATTGTCCGGAATCCTACTGTGGTGGTTGTCCTGTCTTTCATACTGCCGGCTTCAATCTCGGTGACCAGGTAGTACAGATTGGGATCATCGACATCCCACAATGCAGGATTTGCAATTGTTATATCCTGATTAAAAACTGATTCTCCCGAACGAGGTACCTTAACGTTTCCTGTTGCTCTGCCTGCAACTTCTTTATCCCTCCATAGGGTGTTGGTTACCTTTACCTTTGCCCCTTTCCGTGTTCCGTTAGTAATGGTCACTCCCACTGAAAGCCTGGCCCTCTCGTTTGATATTTCAGGGGTTGTATACCAGACGCCCCATTGTTTTATATGGACCGGGTCGGTTACGATCAGGTTCACATCTCTGTAAATGCCCGAGCCTGTATACCACCTTGAATCACCGAAAAGTGTGTGGTCAACTTTTACGGCAATAAGATTCTCACTGCCGTAAAGTATCCAGGGAGTAAGGTCGTACTGGAACGAAATGTAACCGTTCGGCCTCTTGCCAAGATAATTACCGTTGATCCATACTTCGCTGTTGTTATAAACGCCGTTAAAGTAAATGAAAACTTTTTTACCTTTCTGATTCTCAGGAACTATAAACGTCCTCCTGTACCAGCCAATACCTCCCGGGAGATATCCTGTACAGCTTGCGTACTCCTTGCCGAAAGGCCCTTCGATGCTCCAGTCGTGGGGCAGGTCAAGCAGGCGCCATCCCGACACGTCTGTTCCGCTGTTCTGTCCTCCCTGCACATCTCCCTTGTAAAAATACCAGTCGTGATTGAAATTGAGCACTTCCCTGGGGTTGTTCTGTCCTGCCGCAATCCACGAGATAAGGAGAAGTATCAGGACCGGCATCCGGAATACGATGATTTTCAAAGGCTTCATTTTCTGACTTTTTGGTTTAAGATTTCAGACAATATGTTTATAAGGTTACGCTTGGAATCATTGAATTTACACAAAAATATTTAATCTTTAACACCTTGAAAAAATTTTACAAACAGCAGGCCGGCAGGTTACGGCCAAAGTGTTAATATGGCTCAGGATCATCACTACGAGATGGCAAGGAAGCTTAAGCCGGGGAGGATAATAATTCCTGTCCTGCTGGGGGTTGCAATCATAATATGGGTTGCCCTGAAGGAGATTAACACCGAGATACTCAGTAATCTTTCATTTACATGGAAATCGCTGTTCTGGATACTCGTGGCGTGGTGTTGTATGATAGGAAGAGACCTGGGATATATGATCAGGATCAGGATCCTCACCGAGAATGACCTAACCTGGCTTCAGGCTTTCAGGGTCATAATGCTCTGGGAGTTCACGTCTGCGATATCCCCATCGACTGTGGGCG
>CAYRQY010000179.1:0-5628 GCA_964426435.1 uncultured Rikenellaceae bacterium
TCTCATTACGCGATCCCAATAACAAGCAGAAGTATATCGGATCAGATGAAAACTGGGAGAAAGCCGAAAAGGATATCATAGTTGCAGCGCGGGAAAAGAACCTTGAAACGACAGTTGTACCCGGAGAGGCTGCCTTCTATGGTCCCAAGCTCGATTTCATGGTGAGGGATGCTATCGGAAGAAAATGGCAGCTTGGTACAATTCAGGTGGATTATAACCTTCCTGAGAGGTTCGATCTTACATATAACGGTAATGACAACCAGAAACACAGGCCGGTGATGATCCACAGGACTATCTTTGGCTCAATGGAACGTTTTGTTGCAGTCCTTATCGAGAACAGCGCAGGGAAATTACCCTTATGGCTCGCTCCCGATAAAGCAGTCATTCTGCCCATCAGTGAAAAATTCAATGATTATGCTGCAAAAGTTTTGGAAATTCTAAATAATTCCGATATTTGCACCTTGATTGACGAACGCAATGAAAAGATAGGTAAGAAGATCAGGGATAATGAATTAAAGAGGATCCCCTACCTTCTGATCATAGGCGAAAAAGAGGTTGAGAACGGAACAATTTCTGTCCGTAAGCAGGGAGAAGGCGATAAAGGAAGCATGAAGATCGGTGAATTTGTAAGTTTTATTAAGGAAGCGATCAATCAGGAGCTTAACTACTGATTGCACAAATAAGTTTTAGTATTAACTAAAATAAGGAGGACAGAGTTATTACCGGACCAGTCAGGCGAAGCCAGGGTATGAATATGCAGCCGGCTCACAGGATCAACAACCGGATCACAGCAAGAGTGGTCAGGGTTGTCGGTGAAGAAGTAGAACCAAAGATCATGAGCATCCAGGAGGCTCTCAGCCTGGCTGACAGACTGGAGCTTGACCTTGTGGAGATCTCGCCAAATGCAGATCCCCCGGTATGCAAAATAGTTGATTATCAGAAGTTTCTTTATCAGCAGAAGAAGAAACAGAAAGAGATCAAGGCAAAAGCAACAAAGATTGTTGTAAAGGAAATCAGGTTTGGCCCGAACACCGACGATCACGACTACAACTTCAAGCTCAGGCATGCCATCAGGTTCCTTGAGGAGGGTGCAAAAGTAAGGGCGTATGTGTTCTTTAAGGGAAGATCAATACTGTTCAAGGAACAGGGTGAAGTGCTTCTGCTGAGATTTGCGAACGATCTCGAGGAGTACGGGAAGGTGGAACAGCTGCCGAAACTGGAGGGAAAAAGGATGATTATATCCTTCACCCCAAAGAAAAAGAAATAGAGGATAAATTATTTTTATTGATAGAGAGATGCCAAAAATGAAGACAAACCCCGGTGCGAAGAAGAGGTTTACCCTCACCGGGACAGGAAAGATCAAACGGAAACACGCATATAAGAGTCATATTCTTACCAAAAAGGCTACAAAGCGCAAGAGAAACCTTACATATTTCGGACAGGTTGACAAGGCTGATGAGAAGAATATCAAGCTTTTGCTTGCAATCAAATAGTATCCGGGAAATAATAAAACAATATTATTAACAGAGTGCTCAGCAATAAAGTGTCCCAAAGGGGAACGCTGACATTCAAAAAATAAAGATTATGCCACGTTCAGTAAACGCAGTTGCCTCCAGGGCAAGGAGAAAAAAGGTTCTCAAACAGACGAAAGGAAATTTCCTCTCAAGAAAGAATGTATTTACAGTAGCAAAGAACACCCTCGACAAAGGTCTGGGATACGCCTACCGCGACAGGAAAAGGAAGAAGGGCGAATTCCGGTCACTCTGGATTCAGAGGATCAATGCGGGTGTGCGTCAGTACGACATGAGCTATTCCGAGTTCATAGGAAAGCTCGACAAAAAAGGCATTGCACTTAACAGGAAAACACTGGCTGACCTCGCCATGAACCATCCCGAGGCATTCAAAGCCATCGTCGAGAAGGTTAAATAATAATTACCTGATCTTCATAAACATCCGCTTAAGCCTGATCTTTCTCAGGCCGCTTGCTTCTTTATCCAGGGAGAGCCAGACAAATTTTGGCTTGCCGACAATATGATCTTCCGGTACAAATCCCCAGTACCTCGAGTCAGCTGAATTGTGCCGGTTGTCCCCCATCATCCAGTAGTAATCCATCTGAAAAGTATAGGTTGCCGATGGTGCGCCATTGATGTAGATAACACCTCCGTCAATCCTGAGATCATTATTTTCGTAAACATCTATTATTCTTTCGTAAAGACACAGGTTTGTTGTATCAATCTTCACCGTAACCCCCTTCTGCGGTATCCATAAAGGGCCAAAATTATCTTCGTTCCATCTGAAGAGCGGATTATAGGGAAATATATGCGGCTGATACTCCCCGGCCCGGGCCATGATGGGAGTAACCTCCTTAACGTTGGAGAATTTTGAGATCGTGGCCGCATTGCTTCGTGTGAGGGGCAGAATGTACGACGAACCTGAGCTCATTGTCTGGTCAGCCCTGGATATGTTAAGCCTTTCAAAAGCCTTGGGGTTGATCGTGGTGCCATTGGTGGTAACGTAATAGGTAGTCTGTTGTGTTTCATTCTCTGTCAGTTCCCTGCCATTGACAAACACCACTCCTCCCCTTATTCTGATAGTATCGCCCGGCAGGCCTATGCATCTCTTAACATAATTGTCGCGCCTGTCGACCGGCCTGTATATGATATTGTATCTCGACCAAACCTCTTTCCTTGCCATAGGGATATAATCCTCCCACGGGGTTGTACGGGGGTTACCATAGCTGTCCATATCCCGAAGTTCCCTTGCTCTTCTTCTCACAATCTCATAGTAACTCGTCTCCTGCTCCTCAAGTGCCACTGTATCCCCTGCCGGGAAATTAAAAACAATTGGGTCGTTGTTTCTTACATGTCCAAAACCCTTAAGCCGGTTGTAATCCCAATGAACCAGGTCTAACCATGATTTTCCGCCCGTCAGGGGCATGGTATGCTGTGTAAATGGAAAAGCGAGTGGTGTGTTGGGCATGCGGGGACCATAAGCCATCTTGCTCACAAAAAGATGGTCGCCGATCAGCAGCGATTTCTCCATCGACCCCGTGGGGATACGATAGTTTTGAAACAGAAAGATATTTATAAGAGTGACAGCCACCACCGCAAATATCAGTGCATCAAGCCATTCGATTATCGCATTGTTCTTCCCCGTCCTTTTCTTCCAGAAGGTCCAGTTGACTCTTTTCGTTACATATACATCGAACAATACCGGCAATCCGAGCAGCAGCCAGTAACTGCCTGTCCAGATTACAATAAGAAGAAAAATAACGGCCGCTATTGCGAACCTGACGTATTTTCTGTTAAGAAATTCAAGCATATCCCCTATTCGATTAAGAAGCTGTAAAAGTAGAAATAATAATCAGAAACCAAGTACGTCGTCCATGGTAAAGACACCTTTTCTTCCGCTGATGAATTCTGCAGCAACCACCGCACCGTGAGCAAAGCCTTTCCTGCTTTTTGCCTCATGACTGATTACTATCGTGTCAATTTCCGAGCTCCATGCAACAATATGCGTGCCAGGAACGTTGCCTTCCCTCACTGAATTTACAGGAATCGTGTTCGCTGCTGTCGTTTCACCGGAGCTCCATCCCCTGTATTGATTATGACGGGTTGTAATAGCTTTGGCAAGTGTAAGGGCAGTTCCGCTTGGAGCATCAAGCTTCCTGACATGATGGATCTCCTCTATTGAGGGTCTGTAGTTCCCATAACGCTCCATCAGGCCGGCCAGGTCGCTGTTAAGCCTGAAGAGAATATTCACACCTATGCTGAAGTTTGTTGAATGGATGAACGAGGTGCCGTATTTAATACACAGCCTGACTGCCTTGTCGTAATCGTGCAGCCATCCTGTTGTGCCACTCACAACGGGAACTCCCATTTCAAGACACTTCGAGATGTTGCTGAAAGCAGAACCCGGCACAGAAAATTCAATGGCAGCATCAATATCCCTGAAGTTTTCGGGCTTCATATCGCCGATGTTCATTTCATCAATAATAACCTTTACAGCATGACCCCTCTCCAGGGCAGCTGACTCGACCTCGTGGCCCATACGGCCGTAACCTATTAAAGCTATGTTCATTACAGGAATTTATTTATACAGGACTATAACTGACCTTTTTCTTCCATCGATTGCTATAACCGAGCCTCCGTTCACAGGCTTTATCTTCTGCCATACACCCTTTTCAACCTCCGCAGATTTCACTTTGAATCTGCCGGCATTTCCGCGTAAATCAAGTCCGGCACTGCAATCTGTGGCAAAATAGAGAACATAATACTTCCCCTCCGCTGCCGAAAGATACACCTCGGCGTTTTCGTCAGCTTCAAGAAGTTGCATGGATGGTGTTATTTCCCACATCTTCACAGTCTTTTCAATTTCCCTCACTGTAGCGATGCAGTTAACCGTAATTTCGCTCAGTCCGAGACCCGAGGGAGGCCTGTGAAATCTGCTTGAAGCAAAACCACCGATAACATTCCGGAAGAAGGTATTTATGGCGTGTTCGGTTGTGATACCCCTGTCGAGCCAGCTGCCCCTGTCGCTGCCGTATATCTTTGTACTGTTAACCGGCCGCTGATTATCTTTGATATAATCAAATACATACTGTGCGTTGCTCCAGTTTACTGGTCCGGCCAGCTGACTGTTCTGGGATATATCAATGTACCGGTATCGTTCCGGATGATCGAGTGTCCGCTTATGAGTGGCAGTCTTAACATCCCAGTTGTCCCACATCTGGGTTATATAAATATCTTTATCCCCGGCAACCGACCGGACAAAATCCGCCCAGTATATTGCCCATTCTTCCCTCCCGCTGGTCTCATTATCAATACAGTACAAGACATTGTCGTAATTGAGGGAGATGGAAAGAAGTTTACTTACAAACTTTTTCTGATATTCAAGAAGGATAATGTTTTTATCAAGCTCCGGAACAGTAAAGAAGAAAGGCTGAGCATTGGATCCCGGATGCAGCGGATATACAGAATCGAGCCTCGTTTCTTCAAATGAGTAATTTATATTGTTAGCCGGGTTGAAAGGATCGGTCTTCCATGGATCCCGTGAATGATCGAACCTGTCCCATATTTCAATCTGTACAATAATATCACGCTCCCATGCCAGTTTAAGAAGGTTTTCAAACCGAATCCAGTACTCTTCGTTCCAGGTGTTCAGGTCATATTTCCCCACGGAGGTCGTTCCGAATGCCCGAAGGTCGCCGGGATCCCTGTCGCTCATAGTATTGCGTACATAGTTACCTCCTGCCTGCTTCAGACTGTCAAGGTGTGTCAGGAGGTTATCATTCTGAAACAGATTATCATTATCAGTGGCTCCCAGAAGAAGGACCGGTTTACCTTTAAATTGCCAGTAACCCGGATTGATGGTGTACGGCCTTATATGGTTATCTCCCTCCCATGGATTACCAGTACGGCTGCAACTGGTGTTCAGGATAGCAATAATTGTAATCGTTGTAATAAAGAGTCTTTTCATATTCATAACCTGTTATTTTAATAGCGAATAAAATAATCGTGAATTTATATCTTTACGCCAATTAAACAAAGCAATTTTTTAATGTATTGTCATGCCTCTCCTTGAACCTGGAACCTGGAACCTGGAACCTGGAACCTGGAACCTGGAACC
>CAYRQY010000180.1:0-5627 GCA_964426435.1 uncultured Rikenellaceae bacterium
CCATTGCAAGGGGAGTTTTTAATGACCAGTCTCAATCCGCAAGGCTTGTGTATTTTGGTGTTACTCCGCATATCAATTCTCTTTACAGCTATGTTATCCAGCAGGGCAGGAGGGATTTTGTGGCCTCAAACACCATTGTTGATACCATGAATGCGATAAATGACCCGAGGAGGGCCTATTACTTTACTACCATCGGTGGAGAATATGTTGGAGGAAGCTATGGATACAGGAATGTTTTCAGTCAGTGTTCATCTTTCCCTCCCAGGATGCTTGAGCCCGATTTTCCTGCGGTTCTTCTTGATTACGTCGAAGTGGAGTTCCTCCTGGCTGAAGCGGCTGCCAGAAACTATGATATTGGAGGAGGCTCGGCTGCTTCTCATTACAATACGGCAGTAACTCAGAGTATTCTCGATTGGGGCGGTAACCACGCTGAGGCAGCGGCCTATCTCTCACAACCTGAAATCGGGTACACGACAGGAAGCACTGCAAATGATTTCAGGAAAAAAATAGGACTGCAGAAGTGGATTGCACTTTATAACAGGGGACTTGAAGGATGGGCCGAATGGAGAAGGTTCGATACTCCGGTTTTCAATATCGCAAGGAATAAAACCGTTGCTGATATCCCGATGAGGATGCCATATCCGTATAATGAGAACAACCTTAATTTAACCAATTATACAGCCGCATCAAATGCTATAGGAGGCGACCTGGTCTCCACAAAATTGTTCTGGGATATATACTGATAAAGACGCCCGGCCGGGCGTCTTTATCAGACATTTAAATGCATCACGGAACGGATAAAATAGAGACGCCCGGATTGGGCGTCTCTACGTTTATCCGTCCGAATTTATCCGTTCATTTTTATCCGCCCAGGTACCATGGGTTCTGCACCAGGAGATCGTTTACCTGTATCTCCCTGAAGGGGATCGGAAGGATCAGATTGCCTGCGTTGTAGGAATAGGTTCCCACATTCAGATTCCATCTCTTCAGGTCGTGCAGTCTATGACCTTCCCAGCATAACTCGAGATATCGTTCATTCCTGATCTCAGCTTGTGTTACGGGTCCGGTATAGACAGGTGCAAGAGATCTGCCCCTTACGATATTGATATCCTGTGTGGGGGTATTTGGTCCAACGAAGGGAGCACCCTTCTCAAAGTTGGCTTCGGCTCTTATAAGGTACATCTCTGCGAGCCTTACAAGCGGAATGTTGGCATAATAATCGCCCCACTTGGAGGTGTTTATACCGCCGTTATTCAGAATAGTGCCGACACCAATGTAGTACATCTTTGTAATGTCTGCAATGGTATATGAAGGTTCGGTATCCTGCTGAAGCATTCCCCTGAGATCGGCGGGATCAAATTTGGTCAGGAAGCTCTCCTGTATATCGTAGTCGCCGCGCCCCATGCCATTTAGTGAAGCGTACATAACCGTAAGCCAGGAAGTGTTTGATGCAACGTTATTCTGGAGTGCGAATATCACCTCGGACGATTCGCTTCTTATGTTGAAGCAATCAAGGGGATGACCTGTCAGGCTGAAACTGCCCTCCTGGATCACCCTGTTAGCCTCGGTGGCTGCAGAGGGGAAGTTGCCCTGCTGCAGGTAGACCCTTGCGAGAACTGCACTGGCTGCAAAATTTGTGGCATAAACGGTGTTGGCTGAGGGTAACAGGTTCTTTGCAGCGGTAAGATCGGCAATTGCCTGTGTGTAACACTCCTCAACACTCTTTCTGGGTACTTTGATTGCATCGGCGACGTCTTTTGTGGGAGTAAGCACTATCGGCACTCCGGGCTGTGTGTTATTTCCTGCCGGCTGGTATGGAAGCCCGAACAAACGTGTCATTTCAAACATCACCCATCCCCTCAGGAATCTGGCTTCTCCTTCGATACGGTTGCGGTCAGCACCTGCATCCATTATTTCGAGAGTCTCTTCATCCAGGAGTGTATTGCATATATTAATAAGCTCGTAGGCTTCAATCCAGGTGCTCTCCACAAAACTGTTGGTGACGCTCGCCTGCTTTCTTATAAATTCCCTGGGCTGAACATATGTTCCGATAAAGTTCATATCGGTGGTGGCGGCATAGAGTTCGCTGTACTCGTTGAACTGCGAACCGAAAAGGCTTGAACTTCTCGCCTGGAGGTATGCTCCGATAAGGGCTGCCCTTATGTTAGCAGGAGATGTAAGCGCTATGGAAGCATCTATCGACTGATAAGGTTTGAGATCGAGCTTCTCGCTGCATGAGAAAAACAGCATGAATGCAGGGATCATTATCAGCCAGATTTTTCTTTTTATTATTGAATTCTTCATAATTCTTGGTTTTTCTGTTAGAATGAAAGATTTACCCCAAGTGAGTAGGTTCTTGCCTGAGGTGCAGTATAAAAGTCATATCCCTGAATAATGTTTGTATTCTGGGTTGAACGGCCCGTACCGGTGTAGTTAACCTCGGGATCCCATCCCTTGTAGTTTGTCAGAGTATACAGGTTCTGAACTCCCAGGAAGAGTCTGACTGATGATAGCTGCAGTCTCCTTACCATAGAGGTCGGCAGATTATATCCCAATGTTATGTTCCTGAGTCTTGCATAAGATGCATCGGATAGATACCTGCTTGAGCTTCTTGTTCCGTTTCCTTCTCCAAGCCTTGCCTGGGGCACATCAGTAATATCTCCCGGCTGCTGCCATCTGTTCATCTGATCAACTGTCTGATTGTCAAACCAGTCGGCATTGGCTGACTGATAACCCCCTCCTCCGTTATAGACTTTGTTACCATAAACGAAGCTTATGAGCACGTTAATATCAAATCCTTTGTACTCCAGTGAGTTGTTAAATCCTCCAGTAAATTTGGGGTTCGGGGAACCCACTATCACTTCCTCAGCAAGGTTATAATCGTTTGTAGTCTCATCACTTGTTGCGTTAAGGTAATAGATAGCATCTCCGTTTGCCGGGTCAACTCCTGCATATTTCCTCATTTTAAAGACCCCTATTGGCTGGCCTTCAATTACATAGTTAAGACCATTAGGAGTGATTTCAGGTCCGTCGATATTAATGATCTTGTTCCTGTTGAACGAGATATTGAGATCGGTGGTCCATTTGAACGATCTGACAAGATTGTTGGAGCGGATGGCAAATTCAAGACCTTTGTTCTCCAGTTCACCCACATTGCTCCATACCCCCGTAAATCCTGAAGTTGAAGGGAGTGTCCTGTAAAGAAGGAGATCGGTGGTCTTCTTGTAATATACATCCACCTCACCGGTAATCCTGTTTCGTAGAAAGCCGAAGTCAAGGCCAATGTCTGTCTGGGCTGTTGTTTCCCATCCCAGTTCACTGCTTTGAAGCTGTGTGGGCCTCAGTGCATTCCTGCCGGCATAATTATCGCCTGTATAAAGAGCCAGGTGAGCGTAATCCGGAATTCCGGAGTTTCCTGTCAGGCCGTAGCTTAAGCGGAGCTTGAGATAGCTGACGGTATTTTTCACTCCGTCCATAAACTGTTCCTCAGAGATTAGCCATCCTGCAGACCCGGCCGGGAAGAAGCCATACCTGTTGTCTATGCCGAATCTCGAAGAACCGTCGACCCTGCCGCTGAAAGTGAACAGGTATTTATTGCTGATTTTGTAGTTTGCCCTGGCGAAATAGGAGAGATAACTGTGACCGAAATCCCAGCTTGAGAAGGAAGTTGCTTCAGCAGCGTTTGCTATATTATTGAAATCATCGGTCGGGAAACCTTTTCCCTCCACATTGGATCCGGTAGTCATCGACTCCTGGTACGACATCCCGGCCACCAGGTTTATATCATGAACATCGAAGGTTTTGGCAAATGTCAGGTAGTTCTCCCAGTTGTAGTTCACTACCCTTACTGAACGGTTCTGGGCTTCTCCTGCCGGTCCGGCACCAATTGTAAGCCTTCCCCAGAAATTCTTTTCACGCTGGTCGATAATGTCAGTCCCGAACTCTGACCTGAATGTCAGATCTTTGGTAATGTTATAGGCAGCATTGACATTAGCAAGCGACCTGAAGAGTGTCTGATTGTTGAATGCATCCCTGAGAGATATCAGCCCGTTGTAATAAATGGTTTCAGTATTAAGTTCTCCGGTATCCGGATCATAAACAGGTGTTACCGGGGCCTGGGCAACAAGCTGCAGGGGGGTTGCAAATGCGTTGTCATTCTCAACCCTGTCCATCTCTGTTCTTATAAGGTTCATCTGCACACCGAATGTAAGCCTTTCCGTGGCCTTCTGATCGAGGTTCAGTCGTCCGCTGAGCCTGGTCATACTATTGCCTCTCAGGATACCGACAGTGTTGTCATAGCTTAATCCTGTATAGAATGTAGTATTCTGCGAACCGCCTGTTGCGGATACATTAATCCTGTTCATGGAACCTTTCTGGAAAGCCTCTTTCTGCCAGTCGGTGTCCCATCCTTCATTCCATCTTGGCACAAAGTAATCCCAGAAGTCATCCTTCTGCAGCCATCCCCAGACGTAACCTTCGTCGTCGGTAATATAATCGATCGCCTCATCGAAAAGCTCAAGGTACTGTGAGGCATTAAGCCATTTCACAAGACGGCTGGGTTCGCTAATACCTGTTGTATAGTCAATATTGAATCTTGTCGCACCCTGTCTTCCTTTTTTGGTGGTAATGATCACAACACCGTTGGAGGCTCTCGATCCGTAAATTGCAGCAGCAGAAGCATCCTTCAGGACCTGGATGGATTCAACATCCGACATTGCAAGATCTGCCAGGGGGCTTGTTGGCTGGTTGGAGTCATTACTCAGGTTGCTTGCGGTGATGGGCACGCCATCGACGACGTAGAGTGGCTGATTATCTGCTGATACAGAAGAAGATCCCCTGATCCTCATCTTTACAGATTCACCAAGCTTGCCGCTGGCCTGTTCGATAAATACCCCGGCTGTCTTACCCTGAATGGCCGACTCGAAGCTCACCGTGGGTATCTCGGCAAGGCCTTTTGTGTCGACTTTTGCTATTGAGCCGGTAACGGTCCGCTTTATTGCTGATCCGTATCCCACCACTACAACCTCATCAACACCCAGAAGGTCGTACTCCAGGGCCACATCTATTACATTGGATGTGCCTACCGTGACCTCCTTTGTCCTCATTCCGACAAATCGGAACTCAAGCACAGCTCCTTCGGATGCAGTAATCTGGTATTTGCCGCCCATGTCGGTTGTAGCTCCAACCGTTGTGCCGCGTACCGTAACAGTGGCACCTATAACCGGATCTCCGTCCTCGGAGCCGGTCACTGTGCCTGTAATGGCTCTCTGCTGCCCGTTCGCGGAAAGCAAAAAACCACACAAAACAAAAAACAAAATCAGAAGTTTCTTCATAACTTTTGGCTTAGATTAATAATTACGATCAGGAATCAGGGATTCCTTTTACTGTCCATACCGATGCACGCATCAGACGACAAAATTACATAATATTTTAAAAACAGGGAATATATGTTCGAATTTCTAATGTGAAAATTCAAAATGGTCCGGTAGAGACGTCCATTTTGGGCGTCTCTACCTTTAATTTATGATTGCCGGATAAAAAAATTAATTATCTTTGCACCCACAATTTTTAGAAGTAGGTTTATTAATAGCGTAAAGAATTAATGGCAGTTAAAATCAGATTAGCTA
>CAYRQY010000181.1:0-5542 GCA_964426435.1 uncultured Rikenellaceae bacterium
CGCTGCTGAAGAGCTTACAAAACTGTCAAACGACATCACCCTGAACAGAAAGCTCTTCAACCGCATTGAATACCTCTATGAGCGTAGATTGTCGCTAGGGCTGAACGGTGAACAGATGATGCTTCTTGAGAAGAAATATCTCAGTTTTATGCTGGGAGGAGCATCGCTTGATGACTCTAAAAGAGAAGATTTCAGAAGAATTTCGGTTGAATTATCAGGTCTTTCACTCAGGTTCGAGGAGAATGTCCTTGCCGAAACAAATGATTTTGAACTTCACCTGACCGATCCCGTGGATCTGGCAGGATTACCTGATGATATTGCCTTCCAGGCTGCCATCGAGGCCGGCAAAAGAAACAAGGAGGGCTGGGTTTTCACCCTTCACTTCCCCAGTTACATGCCGTTTATGCAGTATTGCGACAGAAGGAATCTGCGTGAGAAAATGTTCAGGGCATACCATTCCAGAGCCTTCAGGAACAACGAAAGGGATAACAGGATGCTGGTAAAAAGGATTGTATCCCTCAGGTTGGAATTTGCACGGATCCTGGGATATAATTGTCATGCGGAAGTTGCCCTGTTGGACAGGATGGCCGGCACGCCTGACAAAGTAAGTTCATTTCTTAATGAGCTGTCCGGATTTGCCGGGAAAGCCGCAAAAAAAGATTATCTGGAGGTTAAGAATTTTGCATCGGAACTGGGTCATTATGGAGACCTTGAGAGATGGGACTGGGCATACTACTCTGAAAAATTAAAGATGAAGAAGTTCAGCATCGACGATGAGTTGCTGAAGCCATACCTAAGTCTCAGCAGAGTGCTCGATGCCGTGTTTGGTTTAGCATCGGAACTTTTTCATATAAATTTCACCAAAGAAACTGAGATCCCTGTATATCATCCGGAAGTTGAAACATGGAAGGTAAATGACAACGACGGAAAACTCGTTGCCATTCTCTATACAGACTTTCATCCGAGGGAAGGAAAAAGCGGAGGAGCCTGGATGACAAGTTACAGGGAACAGAAGAAAGTAAACGGAGAAAATATAGTTCCGCTTATCTCGATTGTCTCCAACTTCAGCAGACCGTCAGAAGAGAAGCCTTCCCTGCTGGCGTTTAACGAATTCACCACCCTGCTCCATGAATTCGGTCATGCACTTCATGGCATGCTGTCTGATTGTACATATGAGTCCCTTTCGGGGACAAATGTCGCCAGGGATTTTGTTGAACTGCCATCCCAGTTCATGGAAAACTATGCATTTGAACAGAAATGGCTTAAAAAATGGGCGAGGCATTATGAGACCGGAGAAGCAATACCACTTGAGGTGGTTGAGATGATAAGGAAGGCCTCGGCTTTCAATGAAGGATATGCCTGCAACAGGCAGCTTGGTTTTGGTTTTCTTGACATGGCCTGGCATACCATCACTGAGACTCCCGAAAAGGAGGTGTACGAATTTGAGCAGGAGGTGCTCAGTAAATCTGACCTGTTTGCAGCGGCTGAAAATACATGTCTGAGCTGTTCCTTCACCCATCTTTTCAGCGGCGGTTATGCGGCCGGTTACTACGGGTATAAATGGGCCGAAGTGCTTGATGCGGATGCTTTTGAATACTTCAGGGAAACCGGTATTTTCAATCATCAAACAGCTGATTCCTTCAGGAAAAACATACTTGAAAGGGGAGGTACGGAGAAGCCTGAAATCCTCTACAGAAAATTCAGGGGCAGGGAACCGGCGATAGAAGCCTTCCTTGAACGGAGCGGATTTAAATCCTGAATTATGGTATATTTGCACTGGTTTACCTTCAATGCAATCAGTGAGACCTTACCTCATAAATTATTGAATATCAAATATGATCCTCTTTTTTAAAAACAGTTCCGGTTCAATCATAGCAACAGGTTCCGAACGACCAATTCAGCAGGACGATATCGACAAGCTTGCCTGGCTCTTTGGGAACGCTTCATTAACAGGTGATCATACTATCGCCGGCACTTTCGTCGGCCCAAGAAAAGAGATGATAACTCCATGGAGTACAAATGCCGTGGAGATTGTCCAGAATATGGGGATAAAGGGTATTTCGAGAATCGAGGAGTTTTATCCTTCCGACCTCGCAGGGAGCAGTTACGATCCCATGCTGCAGGCTCTTTACAACAACCTTGATCAGGCTATTTTCACGATTGATCACAAGCCTGATAAGATTCGTTATATTGATGATATTAAAAGGTATAACGACGAAGAAGGGCTTGCCCTGAGCGATGATGAGACATTATACCTCGAGAACCTGAGCATTGCAATCGGACGAAAGCTTACCGACAGTGAAGTTTTCGGGTTCTCACAGGTTAACAGCGAGCATTGCAGGCATAAAATATTCAATGGCAGGTTTATAATAGACGGGACAGAGCAGGGCTCAACACTATTCAGTCTCATCAAAAGGACAACCGGAAAAAATCCCAACCATGTCATATCTGCATACAAGGATAACTGTGCATTTATAAGCGGGCCTGTTGCAGAACAATTTGCACCCCGCTCACAGAATAAGGCAGATTTTTTCGCAATTCAGGAATTTCAATCGGTACTGTCAATCAAGGCAGAGTCTCATAATTTTCCAACCACCGTCGAGCCTTTCAATGGCGCATCTACCGGTACGGGAGGTGAGATAAGAGACAGGATGGCAGGAGGAAAGGGCGCATTCCCCATAGCAGGAACAGCTGTATATATGACAGCTTACCCCAGGCCCGGCAAAGAGCGCCCCTGGGAGAAAATGATACCCGAACGCCGATGGTTATACAAGACCCCGGAGGAGATCCTTATCAAAGCGTCCAACGGTGCAAGCGATTTTGGCAATAAATTTGGACAGCCGCTTATTTGCGGCTCTCTGCTCACTTTCGAACATACAGGCAGCGGGATGCACTACGGATACGACAAGGTAATTATGCTTGCCGGCGGGATAGGTGTCGCGAAGCTGAAAGACAGTGAGAAAGGAACACCCGGGAAGGGTGATCTGATCGTTCTCATGGGGGGAGATAATTACCGGATCGGGATGGGCGGAGGAGCAGTATCCTCTGTGGACACAGGGGAATATCATAGCTCAATTGAGCTAAATGCTGTCCAGCGCGCAAATCCCGAAATGCAGAAAAGAGTGTATAATGCCATAAGGGCTCTTTGCGAATCTGAGAATAACCCGGTAATCTCAATACATGATCACGGAGCCGGAGGTCATCTCAACTGCCTGTCGGAGCTCGTGTCGTCGTCCGGAGGAAGAATTGATATCAGCAAGCTTCCGCTCGGGGATCCGACACTCTCAGCAAAAGAGATAATCAGCAACGAATCGCAGGAAAGAATGGGACTGGTGATGAAAGCAGAAGATTTCAGGATTCTGGAAGAGATTGCTGATCGCGAGAGGGCTCCTGTTTATATAGTCGGCGAGGTTACAGGTGATATGAAACTAACCTTCGTTGATCCCCGAACAGGAGAGAAACCCATTGATCTTTCAATGGAATCACTCTTCGGAGAGCCTCCTTTAACGACACTCACCGATACTACGCCGAAGAGTCCGGGTGACATAACCGGGTATTCACCGGAAAGAATCCGTGAATATCTCGAGAATGTGCTGCAGCTTGAGGAAGTAGCCTGCAAGGACTGGCTTACCAATAAGGTTGACAGGTCTGTTACGGGTCGTGTGGCCAGACAGCAGTGCGCCGGCCGGCTGCAGCTTCCCCTGAACGATCTGGGTGCCATCGCTCTCGACTACAGGGGTAAATCGGGAATGGCAACTTCAATCGGGCATGCTCCGGCAGCAGGTCTTATTGACCCTGATGCAGGTTCTGTGCTCTCAATAGCCGAAGCACTCACAAATATCGTATGGGCTCCCCTGAAGCATAAACTTGAAGGGGTGTCATTGTCAGCCAACTGGATGTGGCCCTGCAGGAACCCCGGCGAGGATGCCAGGCTCTACAGGGCAGTATCTGCCGCAAGCAGGTTCGCAATTGATCTTGGGATTAATATCCCGACAGGTAAGGACTCCCTTTCGATGACACAGAAATATGACGACAAGGTAGTGCTGTCACCAGGTACCGTAATAATATCCGCTGCTGCAGAGGTGGATGATATCAGAAAAATCACGGGGCCGGTTATCCGGAACGATCCGGGCACATGTCTTTTGTATATAGATATGAGCCGTGATTCATACAAGACCGGGGGAAGTAGCTTTGCCCAGACCCTGAACAGTCTTGGAAGCGAGTGCCCGACAGTAAAAGACCCCGGTTATTTCAGAACAGTTTTTAATACTGTTCAGGAGCTTATCAGCGCCGGAAAGATAATTGCAGGTCATGACATATCAGCCGGAGGAATGGTGACCACACTGCTGGAGATGTGCTTTCCGAATATTGAGGGTGGTATAACCATCGACCTTACACCGTTGGGCGAGAAAGACTCCGTAAAGCTTCTTTTCAGTCAGAATCCGGGTATTATTATCCAGACGGGGGATGAAGAAGCCGTAAAAGATGCTCTGTCGGGGAAGGGTATTACCTTTCTTGCTGCCGGGAAACCTGATCAAAACAGGATTCTGACAATAACGAACCACACAGACAGATTTGAGTTTAATATAGATGAGTTAAGGGATAATTGGTTTCACTCATCATATCTCCTGGACAGGCGGCAATCCGGAGAGGTTCATGCACTTGAAAGACTCAACAGCTACAGGAATCATGCCCTGAACTTCCGGCCGGGAGAATTTCACGGCACGTTCGCTTCGCTGGGGATCTCCCCTGACAGGAGCACTGAAACAGGCATTAAGGCTGCAATCATAAGGGAAAAAGGTGTGAACGGCGACAGGGAAATGGCATATGCTTTATGGCTGGCAGGATTTGATGTCAGGGATGTTCACATGACAGACCTGATCAGCGGCGATGAGACACTGTCGGATATAAATATGATCGTCTTTGTGGGAGGCTTCTCCAATTCGGATGTTCTCGGCTCGGCAAAAGGCTGGGCAGGAGCATTTATGTATAATGAGAAGGCCAGGATCACTCTCGAAAGATTCTACTCGCGGCCCGACACCCTGTCACTGGGAGTCTGCAACGGCTGCCAGCTTATGGCTGAGCTCGGACTTGTTTATCCGGATCACCCCGAAAGGCCTGCATTGCTGCATAACGGATCAGGGAAATTTGAGTCTGGTTTTCTGGGTGTTATTATTCCGGAGAATAATTCGGTTATGCTCGGTAATATGTCGGGTATGGAGCTGGGTATATGGGTGGCGCATGGCGAGGGTCGCTTCACACTGCCTTATGATGAAGGTCAGTACATTATACCGCTTAAATACAGCAGCCATACCTACCCGGCCAATCCCAACGGGTCCGATTACGACGCTGCAGCCATCTGCTCCGCTGACGGAAGACACCTGGCTATGATGCCACACCTGGAACGTTCATTCTTCCCGTGGCAATGCGGATATTATCCCGAAGAGAGATTAAAAGACGATGTAACCCCCTGGATAAAGGCTTTTGTAAATGCAGCTGACTGGATAAGGAAGACTACCTTGTCGAAGGAGTAAGCTTCAAC
>CAYRQY010000182.1:0-5538 GCA_964426435.1 uncultured Rikenellaceae bacterium
GATGCAGATAAGCCCAGAATGTGGATTGATGCTGCCTCTGAAATGGGCTGGGATTATTATATGGCCGATGCAGGTTTTGCTAACAGGTGGGGCGGAAGCGATTCGGTTACAGAAATTGTTAAATATGCTGCAACGAAGAAAGTAAATGTTATAGGCTGGGCTCATACGCGCGAGTTCAACACCCGCGAAAAAGCTGCCGAAACATACCTGCAATTTACAACATGGGGCCTTAAAGGTGCCAAAATCGACTTCTTTGACCATAATACGCTGAGTGAGAATCCCCGCGAATGGAGGGATTACGAGGATACCCAGCAGAGCCTGCAGATGAGGGACTGGATATTTGAGCTTGCCATCCCCAATGAGTTCCTTCTTGAGCTGCACGGAAATACCATGCCGACTGGTGAAAGAAGGCAATTCCCCAACCTCATGACGCTTGAGGGAGTTGATGGGATGGAGAGAAGGGCAAAGCCTGCAGCAAATGACCTGACAATACCCTATACAAGGAACGTAATGGGTCCCGTGAGCTATACTGTAATACATTTCGAACGCTCACCGGGCACTCATGCCTACCAGCTCGCAATGCCCATAGTTTATGAAGCCGGATTGAAGATATATGCCGAACATGGCAGAACACTTCTCGAATGGCCGGGAAGGGAACTCATAAAGGATATACCGGCAGCATGGGATGAAACCAGGTTTATTGAAGGATTACCGGCAAGTCATATAGTCATTGCAAGGAGAAAGGGAACAGACTGGTATGTTGCCGCAATGACGGATTCTGCAAGGACCGTTGCCGCCCCCCTGAACTTCCTGGATCCTGGCAGGAACTACAACGCTCTCATTTTCAGCGACGATACACATCAGACTATGAAAAGGGAGATTATTGAGGTGCATGCCGGTTCAACAATAAAACTCGATCTGCTGGAGCGAGGGGGTTTTGCCTGCAAGGTATCCTTAATAGACTAGAAGAATAAGAAATCATGCAGGGACTGCAGGACCTTACGACTATCCACCTCAATTAAACCAGTACGACAGCTTAACAACCAGTCCGCGGTTCCTGTTCACAAAATTATCCGTGAAGGAATTCCCCGTATAAACAATAAACAGATCCGACACCGGAGCAAAGCGCCACTGAAAACGGATATTCATGTTCAGGTTATCGATCTGGTTGTTGTACTGGACGAATGTTGTGAGGAATATTTTGTCCGTGAAAGTTATATCCAGCTTGGGTCCCGCAAGGATCAGCCTCGCGCTGTTGTAAGGCTCGGGTAAAGAGATGTTGTTATAGCTCACTGTCATTCCGAAGCTGCCATATGGCTGAACCCTGTAGTTTACAATTCCTATGACGTTCCAGCGGTTTCCGTTATAGTAGCCGCCGGTGCTGGCATTCACAGAATAGTTAAATAATCTGCGGGTATCTGAAGTGAAACCGGCCCGGATGCTTTTCCAGTTGAACTGCTCACCAGCTTCAAGCTTCAATCCCCCGGTATTGGTTGGGTCAAAATCACGGCTGAGCTTAACGAATTGTTCTTCCATGCTAAAGGAAAGCTGGCTTTTATTTCGCCATTCAATATTATATGAAAGCTGTGTTTCACGGTCGCTATGGTTGAATTCCGGATCGAAGATCGCAATTAAGCTGGCACCGGGACCATGACTGATGATCCTTTCCGATCGTGCCGGATAAAACAGGTAGCTGACCGAAGGCGTGATCTCATAGAAACCGGTCCTCCTTATATAACCAGCTTCGGCAATGTAATCCGAACCGATCCACGACTGACTGATACCGGCTTTCAGGTACTGTGAGGAATAGCTGATATTTCCGGAAACAGATCCGGCATCCATGCCTGCTCCCGGATAGAACGACTGATGATAGAACAACTTACCCTGCCACCGGTTATCCGCTGTGGCAAAATTATACTCAAGTCCCGCAACCCTGTTGTAACGGTACCCTGTAAACGAAGAATCATTAAACGATTCTGTGATATTTTTATTGACGATAAATCCCGTAATGCTTGAGCGGCTGAAGATCTCACGCTGAAGAACAGCTACCGCATAATTGCCGGAACGGATTTCTCCCTTCGATCCGGTCTGCATATCCATCATCCCAATGCGCCATCTTTTTCCAATTCTTCCGGTCAGCCTTCCGCCGAAATTTACAGGGACGTTTAGTCCGATACGCCTTGAAAAGAAAGGACGTGCCTGGCTGTTTCCGAGGCTGGCAAACAGGTCACTGTTCTCGAGAAAGAACTGCCTCCTCTCAGGATAAAACAATTCAAAGCGATCGAGATTGGTCTGCTGCCTGTCTTCCTCAACCTGGGAATAGTCAGGATTAACTGTAAGGTCCAGGTTCAAGGAGGTCGACAAAATCATTTTAGTATCGAAGCCTGCATTCCATTTCCATTTTGCAGATTCACCTGCTTCCCTGTCTTGCAGTACCGTCGCAGTGGCATAAGGAATAAAGGAGAACCGT
The DNA here is from genome assembly GCA_964426435.1 of uncultured Rikenellaceae bacterium. Classification (GTDB taxonomy): domain Bacteria; phylum Bacteroidota; class Bacteroidia; order Bacteroidales; family VadinHA17; genus LD21. The sequence goes on from CAYRQY010000182.1 coordinate 2,471, forward strand.
AATCCGGCTTTATCAGGAGGCTCATCCCAGACCAGTGTCCCTGCGTGAGGCAGGGAGTTATGGGGAAACTGACGCGGAACAGGTGCCCATGCTGATTTTTCATTTGTTTTCAGGTCGAGCCGGCCAAAGTTGACACCCCACTCTTTCTCTCCACCGAAATAACGCAGACTGCGGAAAGGGATGGCCATCTCAAGGACCCAGCGATCGTCGTAGCTCTTCACTGCAGATCTCCATTTGGTATCCCAGGTAAAGCTCGACTGGTTTCCGTTGTTTATCACTCCCTCGCCCTGGGCACCCGCTGCTGAGAGGCTGAATGCAAATCCATTGGTAAGGTTATTATAGGTATCCAGATGTAACCTGAAGTTATCATTTTTGTTAAACTCAAAGTCCCTGCGCAGGGACTCTACAGGTCTTTTCCCGGGCAAAGGGTCATAGCAGATGGCTCCGACATACAGATTTGATTTATCGTAGGTGATTACAACAGTAGTCTGAGCAATTGCATAACCTGTATCGACCGGCGTAACACGCACAAAATTCTCAGCCTTCTCAGAAAGCTGCCAGGAATTCTCATCCAGCACTCCGTCAATCTTCATTACCTCGCTGGTACGCGATATGTTGATACGATATTTATCCCGGTTCACAGCCTTCTCCTGGGAATAAAGCAATATCCCTCCGGTAAGGAATAACAGGCAAAAGAGCAGAAACCGGTCAGGGTGGAGCATGCTTTTCATTTAGCTTCCAAAAATAGGAAAAAGTATCTTCCATATGAGAATACAGGAATCTTTTAAAATAGTCCCGATGCAGTACCGTGTGGAAAAGAAAAAGCTGCAAATTTGTAAATGACATTAGCAGATTGCTGTTCTGCAATTCACAGCAATTCCTTTACATACGGAATTGGTTCGATATGATCTTATTGCAATTAAATTGCTTACATTTATATGCACGAATGATTCCGGTTAATGAAATCAAGTCGGAAATATTTATCATCTATTTAAAGATCAATTACTAAGACCACAAACTACCATGAAGAAAACAAGAAGAGATTTTCTCAAATCAGCAGGTGCTTTAACAGCGGGTGCATTTTTTATCCCCAACCTTAAAAGCTCTCAGCCAACAAACAGGTTAAATGTTGCGGTTATTGGAGTTGGCGGACAAGGCAGAGCCAACTACAGCAGGTTGATCAATCAGAAAGATCCGCTCTGGAACGAGAATATTGTTGCACTGTGCGATGTTGATGACAACAGGGCTGCTGCCGGCTTTAAGGCATTGCCGGATGCCAGGCGGTTTAAAGATTTCCGGGTTATGTTTGACCAGATGCACAAGGAAATTGATGCGGTGATGGTCTGCACGCCCGACCATACTCATTTTCCGGCAGCAATGGCTGCAATGGAGCTTGGCAAGCATGTCATTGTCGAAAAACCGCTTGCACACAATGTCTGGCAGCTAAGGACCCTCCCGAAAGCGGCCAGGTACTACAAGGTAGTTACCCAGCTGGCAAACCAGGGACATGCCACCAATGGTATTCGCCAGGTGAAAGAGTGGTATGAAGCCGGGATACTGGGCAATGTTACCGAAGTGATAGCATGGTTTGACGGGCCTGCCTTTGGTAAAGGGATGTATTTCGACAAACCCGAAAGTTTTCCGCCGCCGAAACAGCCCGTTCCTGAATACCTCGACTGGGATCTCTGGCTGGGACCTGCCGCATACAGGCCATATAATATTGTGTATGCTCCTTTGACCTGGCGCGGCTGGTTCGATTTCGGCAATGGTGAAATGGGAGACTGGTGCTGCCATACCCTCGATGCTCCTTTCTGGGCCTTGGATCTGGGAATGCCAGTTGTTGCTGAAAGTGAGTTCAAAACACCCGTGCCTGATACCGGATTTATTTCAGACCAGGCTATTATACGGTGGGATTTCCCGGCACGGGGAAATAAAGTTCCTGTTACTATGCGCTGGTACGAAGGAGGATTAAAGCCTGATAACCGTCCTGAATGGCACCTTGAAAATTTGCCGGGAAGCGGTATGATTATGGTTGGTGATAAACATTGTCTGATGACGGGCGGTCGTCCGAATAATCCTAAAATTTTATTGCCTGGCGACGGCTGGACTGAATTCCAGAAAAATCTGCCTGCTCCAACCATCCCAAGAACATTTGAAGAGAATCCGCAGCGCGAATGGGTTGATGCCATCAAGAACAACAAAGTGCCGGGTTCGAACTTCGATTATTCTTCACGCTTGGTGGAGATGGCTCTCATAGGAGTCCTGGCTCAAAGATTCGATACCCGCATCGAATATGATGCCGCAAATATGAAAGTCCGCAATCATCCTGAACTGGATGCCTATATTAAGGAACCTGCCCGCAAGGGATGGGCTTACGGGGAGAATCTCTGGTAAATAGGAAACTATTGTGAGTTAACTCTCCCGGAGATAAGAAAGAGTGAGTCCTAGCTGAAAACGTAAGCTTCAGGCCGATTGAAAGATCTTTACAAGTTCTATTCCTTCTCCTTTTCCGAGGTTACGTGAGTATTGTTTGTCTATTCGGTTATTCCAGTGTTCATGCACGCCGAGGCCCTTCATTGGGATATTATCACCATTGGGAGCATAGATGATACCTGAAGGCCAGTTGTTCGGGTCTGCCGCCTGGTGCAGGTAATCATCAACACCTGCCTCGCTGATAAATGGAACTGTATGCTCAGGATTTGAGAACTCGGTCCTTAGAAAGTCGACCGCAACAGAATCTATTGCCACCGGATCGAGCGACAGAAAAAGTGAGGAACTCCAGTGATTGTTAAAAGGCGGCATCAGGAATTTAACCGGAAGTCCGTTCCAGTTCGACCCTGACCACAGGGCATCAAGAATGTAGAACAGGTTTTTTTCACCTGTATGCCTGTTGCCCATGAAATCTACAAGTACTCTGTAATGACCATAACCCTTTCTGCTGCTGTCGGTGTTCAGTCCGGGATGCAGGTGTGAGGCTCTTGGCCGTACATGTGTGCCGAAATGGTTTTTAGCACAAAGGGTAATTCCAGCCAGATTATGCCCTTTCATTGCCGGAAGGTTGATAAGGT
>CAYRQY010000183.1:0-5538 GCA_964426435.1 uncultured Rikenellaceae bacterium
GGGAGAATCGGAGACTCTTGCAGGACTCCTTCTCGAGATGACCGGAGAGATACCCCAGAAAGGAAAGGTTATCAGCTACGGGAATTTTGTTTTCAGGATTGAGTCGGCCGACAGGAGAAGAATAAAAGAGATCAGGGTTGAACTAACAGGCGACAACTGACATGACGGGAAAGATCAGACTTACAACTTTTATATTCCTTATTGTTGCTTTCGGCTGCAGGGAGGTGACCGTGCCCAGGCCAAGGGGTTATTTCAGGATTGATCTTCCGGAACGAGCCTACAGGCTTTATGATGAGGACCCTGCTTACCATGGCAGCCTGCCCGTTGCATTTGAATACCCCGTGTACGGGAAGATCTCCTACGAATCGGACCATATTTCGGAACCCGGGTGGTTCAATATAGAATTCCCCGGGTACCGTGCAAGAGTCTACCTTACCTACAAACCGGTTTCGAACGATCTCGCAAGCCTTGTCGAGCAGTCGTACAGGATGAATGTAAGGAACCACATAATTAAAGCCGATGCAATAAACGAACAGATCATTATTGACCGTGAAAGAAGAATATACGGCATATTTTACGATCTGAAGGGCAATACGGCAACCTCAGTGCAATTCTATCTGACCGACAGCACCAGACATTTTCTCAGAGGATCACTCTATTTCGATGCCGAACCTCATGCCGATTCCCTCGCACCCGTCACTGAGTTTTTCAGGGAGGATATCATTCACCTGATTGAAACACTGAGATGGAAATAAATTTATCCTTTGCCAGCCTATGGGTTGTATAACAAAACATTATCTCAACGAGCATTCCCTTCTTGGTGTCTGGAAAATTGAGGAGGATATCCAAACCCTTCTCGGAATGGTTGTTATGGATGCCGAAGATAAGAAGAAATACAAGGTTTTTGCCAGCACATCACGCAAGCTGGAATTCCTGAGCGTCCGTGCCCTGCTCCAGGAGCTTCTGGACAAAGAGGCACGTATCGTTTATAACAAGAATAACAAACCGTTCCTTAAAGACGGTTCAAGATTCGTAAGCATATCACATTCGCACAAGCTTACTGCTATTCTGCTGAGCACGAATGAGAAAGTGGGGATAGACCTTGAATACATGAGCTCAAACATCAATGCCATAGCCTTTAAATTCATCAACAGGAGGGAAAAGATCACCAGCGAGGCGGAAGTCCGAAAATACCATCTCTACCTTCACTGGTGCGCAAAGGAAGCGCTTTACAAAATCTGCGACAAGGAAGGAATAAGCATCAGGAAGAATATTACCATTGAGCCATTCGAAGTAAAGGATTCGGGGGAAATTAAAGGATACGTGCACACCAAAAGGATCAACGATTCATTTGATCTTTTCTATACACGATATGACAATTACGCCATAGTATGGACGAAGAAGAGCTATGAGAAAGGATGATTTCCCCATAAGCAGGAGCATTGGCCTTCTGCTCGATCCCGACAAGATAGGCGGAGATTCCCTCCGGCATATTCTTGATGTCGCTTCGAGATGCAGGGCTGATTATATACTTGCAGGGGGAAGTATAACCTTTAACAGCATCGATAATCTTATCGGGCTCGTAAAGGAATCGTGTCAGATACCTGTTATACTCTTTCCCGGCAATCTGCTTCAACTGAGTCTTAAGGCCGACGCCATCCTTCTGCTCTCCCTGATCTCGGGGCGGAACCCTGAGCTCCTGATAGGAAACCATGTTGTGGCAGCTCCATACCTTAGGAGCGCAAAGGAAAAGCTGATATCGGTAGGATATATACTTGTCGGATGCGGCACGAAGACATCGGTTGAATATATAAGTCAGACCGAAGCTATACCAGCCGACAAGAGCGACATAGTTGTTGCCACTGCTCTTGCAGGTGAAATGCTGGGGCTTCATATGATATACCTCGAGGCAGGAAGCGGATCGGCCGCTCCCGTTCCTGCAGAAATGATCAGATCAGTCAGGGATAATATAGGCATACCTATAGCTGTGGGCGGTGGACTCAGGAGCGGCCGCGATATCAGGACCACTTTTGAGGCCGGGGCTGATCTTGTAATACTCGGCAACGGCTGCGAGAAGAACCCCGATCTCCTGGCTGAAGCATGCAGGATAAGAGATTCTCTCAGCGGGTAACCCTTTACCTGAAGAGCTCGAAAAGAGGCTCCCCGCTGCAGGCATTGGGATTGGGAATCCTGCACAGTGACGACAGCGTTGCCGCAATATCAGTCATGTTAACCTTTCTTGAGACGGTTGCCCTGTTTACAGTCCACCCGTACCATATCAGCGGGACATGAGTATCGTATTCGTAAGGGGAGTTATGATTGGTAATATCATCTCCCTCCTTTTCAACCCAGCCCGGATTCAGTATTATTATCACATCGCCCGATCGCTGGGGGCTGAAATTATTGATGATCCTGCGAAGGTTACCGTTGCTGAAATCATTCGCTTCAAAGGCAGAATAGGGGTATGCCGATGTCACTCCGGAAAACTGGACCATAAACCTCGCAACTCTTTTCTGGATATCTTCAATGGGTATCTTGGCATCCTCAATCAGTACCCTGTTAAGAAAGATCTGCTTTTCAGAATAACCCTTTACCCAGTTGCCCTCGCCGTAGACTGCATTCAGGTAGCTTCTCAGCAGCTGAATTGCCTGGTTCTGCCTGAAATAGCCCGATGGTATCCTGTTGCTTTCCAGCACCGTAGGAACCTCGGAGATACCATGCGCGGCAGTGAAATAAACAAGCACATTACGCTTTCCGATGTTGTCGTTAAGGTAATTAAGCAGAAGCTCTACCTGGTGATCCAGCCGGAGGATGGCATCTGCCATCTCAACCGATGAGGGGCCAAATCTGTGGCCGATATATTCCATTGATGAGAAGCAGACAGAAAGAAAGTCGGTCATGTCATCCAGTCCCAGACCCTCCTTCTCTATCAGCCTTATTGCAAAATCAGTTGTGTAGGAGTCGGCAAAAGGGGTTTCCCGTAAAAGGGAATAATCGAATTTTGATCCTCTTGCACTCCTCGACCCTATCTTCCTCAGGTCGTAAGGAAAGTAGTTCTGCCCGGCAAACCCGGCTTCATGGATATTTGTATCGGGCAGGCAGTCGGAATAGTAACTTTGCGGCCGGTAACGCTGCCATGTCGAGCCCAGATATGTCTCCGCTCCCCTCATCCCGTTGAACTCCTTTACCCAGAACGGGAGATCCTGCATGTACCATGTGCACGACATCCATGTTCCGGTTGTGTTGTCGTACCAGAAAGCTCCGTTGGCCGAGTGCCCTGCGGCAAGTATCGATGCGTACTCCTTCATGCCCACGGCAAATACCTTCGATCTGGATTTTGATGCCATCCTGAGCTCATCTGAGAAGGTTGAAGCCATAAGGTTTACAGGCGAATGAAGTCCTGCTTCATAACTTCCCCCCACAGGATTAACTGAAATATCCCGTGTACAATAAATCAGTTCATTCTTCAGCGGCAGATACCAGTTATCGGATGTAATTCCATGAAACGCGGGCTCTGTGCCTGTGGAGATGGTGGCAAACCCGGGAGCACCCTGGGTAAGTATATACTGAAAAGAGGCGTTCCTGAAATAGGTCCCTTCGTTTATTAATCTCTTAATACCATTGTCCGAGAGCCTGTCCCTGAATTTTTCGAGCAGGTCGAACCTGAACTGTTCGACAACTATCCCCACAACCAGCCTGGGCTTGTCGGGCGGCAGGTAAGCTCCCTGTCCGGAAAGCCCCGAAACCATTATCACCAGAAAAACTAAAGTAATATATCCCTTCCTTATCATCTTATCCTTTAAAATAGTTACCAATTACTCCTGACAAAGGGGCAAAAGTAGCTTTTTTAAGCACTGCTGCAACATGCAAGGGGATAAACCTGTACGCTTTACTGCCTGGCCACGATAAAGCGGCCGGCGGATGATGCCCCTGTGGCCAGGTTCCTGAAAACCGCCGTGTAAGCTCCCGGCGATAATGTCCTTACATCGATGATGACCGGACTCCCCTCATATGCCTCACTGTTGTAATCCCTTATCTTCCTGCCGGCCGGATCAAATATCACGATGTTCAGTTCTCCCCTGAGATCAGCAGGCATAACTGCCCTGATATGAAAAGCAGCCGGATTCGGATATAATAACGGCCGGGGAGGTGCGGTAGTATCCACAGGGTTAAGAATCCGCTTCATCTGAATCAGAAGGTCGCTTCTCTGCCTGATATCTGCTACGGAAAGAGTTACAACCGTATCCCTGTAACCATCAGCACTTACGGTGAGGTCCCATAAGCCCGGACCTAAAAACCTGACAAATCTTCCCGTAAGGGTATCAGCGTAAACATGGGAATTGTCTTTGTCGTGAGAGGAGATCGTTACAGCTGCGGGAACAGGCAGTCCGCTCATAAAGTCCGTCACCCTGCCATGAATCCCCGACAAAGCAATCTCCAGATAGCCTAACAGCGATTCCCTGTTGAACTCCCAGAGCTCCTCAAGTCTCTCCGCAGGGGTAATGAAATTCCTGTCAATCTCTATGGTAACTTCCCTTCCCTGCAATTCCCAGGTAACAAAGTCCTGGCGCCCTCCATAGATCCTGTACCACTGGTAACCGTTGGTTATGCCGTTATCGAAAATTGTCATATAGCCGGGCTCCGAGTATTTATGAACGGTATCTGCATACGCCCTTGATACTGCACGGAACCAGGTGTCGTCGGCATGAAGCCTCTGCCACCTGTCCCACGGGTAATTAACAACCTCGGCGCCCGAATGAAAATTGGCGGACAGAACAAACCTCTTTTCAGAAAGGAATCTGATCATTTCGATAGTCTCCTTCTGCCTGGGTGGGTTTACAACATCCGGATCGGGAAAATTTCTGTTCAGGTCATACCCGTTCGCGTTAAACCTGACCGGCGATTTTATTGTGTCACCCATATTGTAAGTGCCGTCAGGGTTTGCCAGGGGATTGATCCAGATCCCTAGATTGTCAACAAGGTTCCTGATCCTTGCATCCGAGTCGTAGTTTCCAAGGAGGTGATCGACCAGCCGCAGCATAATGACAAACCCGCCGGGCTCATCACCATGGATGGTCGAAGTAAGGAAAACCCCGGGTTTATCATCGCTGTCTCCTCCCTGGCTGCCATTGATCGCGAGAGCATATATTGATCTTCCCCTGATGCTGGATCCTATCGTTTCGAGCCTGCAAAGACGCGGGTAATTATCAGCATAATAGTGCACTATGGAATCGTACTGCTGCCAGGTCGGGTATCTGGTCCACTCCATGGCCTGAGCCTTGCTTCCTGCAGTGATGATGCCCTTGTGGTCTTCGCGGGGGATGATCTCATAAGGGTATTTCTGATTTATGAACCAGCCGGAAGTAAGGGGAGAAAGCATTATGCGGACCTGGCCTCCTTCTGCCCCGGTAACGGAAAGATTACGGGAAAGCTCCTCAAGGGCCGTTCTCCCCGGGTGTGGTATCATTACCCCGGCCTGACCCCATTCCCCTATTATTTCGAGCAGATGCCTGTCCTGGCTTGTAAGTTGCGGGAAGA
>CAYRQY010000184.1:0-5520 GCA_964426435.1 uncultured Rikenellaceae bacterium
AGTTTTAAAAGGAGCTCCCCCAGGCCAGCTGAAAGATTATCCAGTGCAAGAGGTATGTTCCATTCCTTCCTGTTACGCGGTCCAACCTTGTTGGAGACCGCCCTTACTGCCAGGAAAGGAATATCCTCCATTGTGCAAATATAAAAAAAAGCTGCTCCTTCCATAGTCTCAATGTCGGGATTATACTTCCGCACCAGACTTTTTTGTGAGGCTTCAGATCCGGTTACCGTATTTACCGTAATGGCATTTACCGGTCTGATATATTGCCCTGCAGATTCAGTGAACCGGTTTGAGGCAATCATCCTGAACGGGGGTTGACCGGGTTCCCTCAGTCCCGCTTCAGACAGGGTCATAAAGCCATCGGGTGTCTCAACACCCAGATCCGCGAAGCAGTCCGTAAGAGGCATCACTAAATCGCCGGCGACAATATCCTCCCTGTAACTGCCGGCTATGCCGGCATTCAGAATCAGGTCCGGACGGTAATTCATGCTCAGCCACTGCTTCATTGCCCATGCTGTGGCAACAGAGCCCACACCTGTAACAATAAGATAAGCCGCACAGTTACCTATGCGGAATCCTTCTTCCGACGGGACAATCCCTTTAATGTTTCTTACAGATGCGGACTCGGCCGGCGTGGCCGTAACTATTAATACTTTCAGATTCATTTTCACTCTCTTCCGTATTGGAAAGAAGAGCCTAAATATATTGTTTTTATGAATTAAAAAGCACAATTTTGCAGGCTGAAAACTAAATTTAAGTCCGCCGGCATGATATACCTAACCCGCAGGGAGAGATTCAGCGCAGCCCACAGGATGTACAGGAAGGACTGGAGCGACGAAAAGAATGCCGAGGTATTCGGCAAATGTTCCAATCCGAACTGGCACGGACATAACTATGTTCTTTACGTCACCGTCAGGGGAGAGGCTTCCGCGGAAACGGGTTTTGTAATGAACCTCGATACACTGAAGAGAATCATACAGGAAAAGGTCATTAAGAAGCTGGATCACCGCAACATAAATCTTGAAGTTGATTTCATGAAGGGCAGGATTGCCACCACAGAAAATATTGCCATGTCGGTATGGCAGGAGCTTAAACCGCATATCGAAAATGCCGGCGCTGAGCTCTGGTGCGTAAAGATTGAGGAAACAGAAAATAACTCGATAGAATATTATGGGTAAAAGAATTGAATCAATTAATAACGGGAACGGTGTTCTCACAAACGGATACAACAAGATTGAATCCTGGAACGAAGAAGACATAAATGAGCTTGCATCAATATATTACAGGGTACTGAAGCTTATCGGTGAGGATCCTGACCGTGAAGGGCTCAGGAATACACCTGTGAGGGTTGCAAAGGCCCTCACCTTTCTTACCATGGGATACAACCAGAACCCCTGCCAGATAATCAACTCGGCAAAATTCAGTGAAGAGTACAAGCAGATGGTACTGGTTAAGGATATTGATATCTATTCGATGTGCGAGCACCACATGCTTCCGTTTTTCGGCAAGGCACATGTTGCATACATACCCAACGGTTATATAACTGGGCTGAGCAAGATCGCCAGGGTTGTTGAAGCCTTCAGCCGCAGGCTGCAGGTTCAGGAGAGGCTCACCACACAGATCAGGAATTGTATCCAGGATTGCCTGAATCCGCTTGGTGTTGCAGTGGTAATTGAAGCCCAGCACATGTGCATGCAGATAAGGGGTGTGCAGAAGCAGAACTCCGTTACAACCACTTCAGCCTTCACCGGTATTTTTATGGATAACATTCAGACCCGTGAGGAGTTTATGCACCTGATCGGCACAAAACTTCATTAAAAAAAACTTCTATGAAAGCGTATGTATTTCCCGGGCAGGGAGCACAGTTTCCCGGAATGGGGAAGAACCTTTACGAAACAATTACCCAGGCAAGGGATATGTTTGAGCAGGCCAACGATATCCTCGGGTTCAGGATAACTGATGTTATGTTCTCAGGAACAGAGGAAGAGCTGAAGCAGACGAAGGTAACACAGCCGGCTATCTTCCTCCATTCAGTGATACTGGCAGCCGCCATGGGCGAAGATTTCAGGCCCGATATGGTGGCAGGCCACTCTCTCGGAGAGTTCTCAGCCCTTGTTGCAGCAGGAGCCCTCACGTTCGGCGAGGGTCTTATCCTTGTTGCAAAAAGAGCAGATGCGATGCAGAAGGCATGTGAAATAAAGCCATCAACAATGGCTGCAATAATCGGCATAAACGATGACATTGTTGAGGAAATATGTTCCGGGATCGATGAAACAGTTGTTCCTGCAAATTACAACAGCCCCGGGCAGATAGTCATTTCAGGATCAATGGAAGGAATAGAGAGGGCCCTGGAAATGCTCAGGGAGAGAGGTGCGAAGAGGGCTCTCAGACTTCAGGTAGGGGGGGCTTTTCACTCTCCGCTTATGGAACCCGCCCGGGCAGAACTGGAGGAAGCCATCAGATCGGCGGTCTTTGTCAGTCCCGTATGTCCGGTCTATCAGAATGTCAACGCCATGCCTTCGACAGATCCGCAGACTATTAAATCCAACCTTGTTGCACAGCTAACATCACCCGTAAGATGGACTGGTACGGTAAGAAACATGATAGCCGGCGGTGCGGATAAATTCATCGAAACCGGCCCGGGTTGCGTTCTTCAGGGCCTTATAAGAAAGATCAGCTGCGACGTGACGACGGAGAGTGCCCTGGTTTCATAACAACACCTTTGTGTTTTCTGCCGTCGATAAGTATCTCAAGAGGCTCACCGAAGTGTATGTGCCTCAGGTACCTGTCCTCATAAACTGCATCGAGTTTGTCGAGGTAATCAACATCATAAGTCCCTTCCCCGATAAATGGATTAATGGTAAAATAGCCCACACGGAACGAGGTAAGATTCTGAAAGAAATGGGTTCCCTGGCTGGGATCGATCCTGTAGTTCTTCAGTCCCGATTCAATTATGAGCCTCGATGCCGATATCTGGGGCCATTTGACGGGTATCCCCAGCCATGGATCAGATGAGCCCCATCTTCCCGGCCCGATAAGAATATATCCTCTCCCCTCTTTTACAAAAAGGTTGTTAATCCTTTCAATTTCCGAAGAGATATCCTTATTATGTGCAGGATTGAATGACCCCGGCTTGATGTATACAATATCGCGCACCTCCTTCAGAACCCCGTTGCCCAGAGCCGAATCGGAATAGATTATTGTTTGCCCGGGTTTGACATTATCGAGATTGATGTAATAGGATTCATCTGTCTGGACTATAGGTCTTACCTGCAGAAAGTAGAATATTTTCGGAGTGCCGGCCGGGGTTTCAAGGTTAACCGCAAATTCAATCTCCACAGGATTGTTCATTTCATGCTGGCAGAGCTCCAGGATGGTTGTAAGGATGTCGGACAGGGGAAAGAGCTTATGCTGCAGTATGTTGGAGAATGTGATCACTCTTTTTCCGGGGTGGTTTATTCCGTCTCTGAGGATGTTGTTGTTATAGTCGTATGTTGAGGCAATAAACTTCATGGCACCATCATTGTTGGCATCCCTGATATCTATTCTCCTGATGTTCACGCCATCGTCGGTTGATGGCACAAAGCTTTCTATATTCATATCCAGGGCCCTGAACTCCTTCTGGGTGTCTCTCAAAGCTGCCTCGGGGGAAGAAAGCTGAAGTATCTTACTCGCATGCCTTGGGGAGAACCTCAGTGAGAGCCCTCCCTCAACAATCAGCTTGCCAAGCCCGAAGGCTATGTTGGCTATCCCGTCCTCAGCCTTCTCAGATCCAATGGGATAATAGTTAAGCGACCGGGCAACGCCCGAAAAAGTCGGGTAATAGATGTCGCCGTGCCGGCTTCCGCAAACCTCCTGCAGAATAATCCCCATCTTCTCCTCATCAATAACATTCGATGTGGCTGTCATGTAAGCCTTGCTTCCGCGGTAATAGACCGATGCATACACTTCCTTGATGGCATCAGATATAAGAGTGACCATCATCTTGTTATCAGAGACCCTGGGTATCATGTAAGTTGAGTAGATACCTGCAAATGGCTGATAACGCGAATCTTCCAGCTTACTGGACGATCTTACGGCTATGGGGTGGTTTCTGGAGACTGAAAGGAATGCATAGAAATCCTGGTATACCCTTCCCGGCAGTTCAGCATTAATAAACCTGTTAAGTATCTCCTCATCGGGCAGGTCCGACAGAGCCACGGCATAAAGGTTATTATGATCCATGAACTCATCGAAGATATCCGTACTCAGGACAACAGTTCTCGGCACTGTTATCAATACATCGGGATACCTGTTAAAGAGTTTATTGTCCTTGATCAACCGGTTAATGAATGCCAGCCCCCTGGCTTTTCCTCCGATTGATCCTTCTCCGATCCTGGAGAAGATATGATACTCGTCGTAGCTTGTCTTGTCGAACTTGGCTATAACCCCTCTCCCCTTCCCCAGCCTGAAACTGGAGATGGCAACATAGAGGAAGCGCCTCAGCTCATCCATGGTATCGAAATCCTCTTTCCTCAGATACTTGAAAAGCTGGGCTACCGGGAACAGGGCCCTGGCATTAAGCCACTTGGAGAAATGGTTGCGGATAGCGTGATACTCGAGGGTTTTGTCGGGAATTGTCAGGAGTTTTTGCTGAAGGCTCTGCAGATCGGTTGCTATTGCAATAGGTTCCATTGTCTCGGGATTCTTGAAGACGAATGGTCCGAATGCGAGATTCTGGATTATGAAGTTTCTCAGCTCAAGCGACAGCGATTTTGAATACTTGTTTATGAATCCTGCCCCAAGTTCTTCTGCAACCTGCTTATGCGCAGTGCTCGACGACTGCAGCAGGAAAGGCACGTTGTCGTCATCCTCAAAGACCACCCTGCACAACTCCACACCGGCATTCTCGTCAACCAGGTTATTCCTTTTATAGCTGATATCCGAGATTACTCCCAGGACATTATACTTATACTTATTGTACAGTTCGAGAGCATCGTTGAAATTTGTGGCCAGAAGGATCTTTGGCCTGCCTCTCATTTTAAGCATCCTCTGGTGCTCGTTAAGAGCCTCCCTCTGAAAATCGAGCGACTGCTGCAGCACTATCCTGTAGAGGTTCGGGAGATATGAGGAGATGTAGCGTATCGAGTTCTCAACAAGAATAATGGCCTGAACCCCCACCCTTTCGATGTCGTGATCAGCATTCATCCTGTCCTCGATAAGCTTTATGATGGCCAGTATCAGCGAGGCATCTCCAAGCCAGCAAAAGACATAGTCAATTGCACTCAGATCCTCCCCCTCAAGCCGCAGCGACACTTCCCTCGAGAAATAGGTAAGAACAACTATCGGAATCTTTTCATAGCCGGCCTTTATCCTTTTTGCGAGGGCAAAAACATCCGTTCCCCTTAGGCTGAGCATCGAAATCACAAGATCAATATTGCCCTCCTCGAGGATACTGAAAGCATCTTCAGCGTTGTCGGTCTGGACAAATGAGGGCGGGTATTTTAAGTTGAGCGATACATATTCGTTGAAGATCTGTTC
>CAYRQY010000185.1:0-5516 GCA_964426435.1 uncultured Rikenellaceae bacterium
TCATAATCGCGGATGGGTTTCACATCAATCTGTGAACCCGGGAGGAAGGCCTCAATCCCGAATACATCCACAATCATGCCGCCTTTTGTACGGCACTTGATATAACCTGTTATTATTTCATCCTTCTCGAGTGCATCGTTCACCCTGTCCCAGGAATTGATTGCCCTTGCCTTCTTATGAGAAAGTAGGAGCTGCCCTTTCTTGTCTTCCTGACTCTCAACATAAACCTCCACGGTATCCCCTACTTTGAGTCCCGGGTTATAGCGAAATTCGTTAAGGCTCACAACGCCTTCAGATTTGTATCCTATATTGATCACAACCTCACGGAGTGTCATCTGAATGACCGTACCCCTGACAACCTCGTCGACAGCTATGGTCGAAAGTGTTTCGTCGTACATAGCCTCGTATTCTTTATGACGCGGAGAATTACGAAGTTCCTCGTTTTCGAAGCTTTCCCAGTCAAATTCCCCGGGAGGGGCAGGCGTGGCTACTTCCGGAGTCCACCCCTTCGCCGGCGCTTCTTCAACCGCTTTGACAGGTTCCGGAACCATTCCGGCTGCCGTGAGTGTTTCCTGTTCTGCTCCGGCTTTTGTTTCTACTTCTGCTTCTGTTTTTGCTTCCGCTGTTACTTCTGCTTGGACTTCTGCTTGGACTTCTGCTTCCGCTGTTACTTCTGCATCTACTTTTGCTTCTGCTTCTGCTGTTATCGCAGCTGTTTTCTCCAGTTCTGCTTCATCCTGCGGTGTTTCCGAAACAATGGCAGCGGTAATCTCTTCCTCCGATTCTGCTGCCACTTCAACTTCAGTCTCTTCCTGAACAGGATCCGAGACATCATCCACTTTCGTATCTTCAACTACCTGTTTTGCAGGCTTATCGGCAGTTACCCTGGTTCTCTTCCTTTTTACAGGCTGTACGAGTTCTTCATCTTTCTCAACCATTTCCGTCTTGGTTGTTTTTTTCTTGCTTTCAGTCATAATTGGTTTGTAAATTGACTAATAATTAATAAGTTAGACATTATTTTGATAAAAAATTGGATGCAAAGATATGAGTTTTTTATATTATATTTGCACACAATTACAAGTTTTTAACGAGATTGGAAGGAAATAAAAGGCGAATAATGAAAGGAATAATATTAGCCGGAGGTTCGGGAACCAGATTATATCCTATAACAAGCGCCATCTCAAAGCAGATGTTACCGGTATACGACAAACCAATGATATACTATCCATTATCGGTGCTTATGCTTGCCGGAATAAGGGAGATCCTGGTAATATCGACACCCCGCGACCTTCCTGCATTCAGGAACCTGCTGGGCGACGGCGCATCGCTAGGTATACGTTTCAGCTATACTGAACAACCTTCCCCCGACGGGCTGGCCCAGGCTTTTATACTCGGGGAGAAATTCATAGGGGTAGACCCTGTCTGCATGATACTTGGCGACAATATCTTTTACGGTCACGGATTCGGCGACACTCTCCTTAATACGGCAAAACTTACAAAAGGCGCATGTGTATACGGATATTATGTCAACGATCCCGAACGGTACGGTGTTGTTGAGTTCGATTCGGAGAAGAGAGTCATCAGCATAGAGGAGAAACCGGTTAAACCAAAATCAAACTTCGCGGTTACCGGACTCTATTTTTACGACAACAGTGTCGTTTCAAAGGCCAAATCGCTAAAACCGTCAAAGAGAGGTGAACTTGAGATAACCGATCTCAACCGGCTCTATCTTGAGGAGGGAACCCTTGAGGTCAGGATAATGAGCAGGGGAATGGCATGGCTCGATACCGGGACCTACGAGAGCCTTCTCCAGGCAGCGAACTTCATTGCAACCCTTGAGCAGAGGCAGGGACTGAAAGCTTCCTGCATTGAAGAGATAGCATACAAGAGGGGCTTCATAAGCAGGGAGCAGCTGATCGCACTCGCCGAACCTGTTAAAAAGAGTCAGTACGGGAAATATTTACTGAGGATAGCAGCCGAAGAGATCTGAAAAAATTCAGAGGATAAACAGATTCCAGATAATGAAGATAATTGAAACGGGCTTTGAAGGCCTTGTTATAATAAAGCCGGATGTTTTCACCGATCAAAGAGGTTACTTCTTTGAATCATATAATCAGAAAACATACCTGGAAGCGGGTCTTGACTTCACACCGGTACAGGATAACGAATCAAAATCGTCGAAAGGGGTTGTCAGAGGCCTTCACTATCAGCTCAAACCCTACGATCAGGCAAAACTTATACGCGTGATAGAAGGCAGAATATTTGACGTTGCCCTTGATCTCCGCAAAGGATCAGCCACATTCGGCAAATGGTACGGCACTGAACTCGATTCTGAGTCAAAGACACAAATGTTTATACCAAAAGGCTTCGCACATGGATTTTCGGTGCTCAGCGAAAGAGCCATCATACTTTACAAATGTGATAATTTTTATACTCCCGCTTATGAAAGGGGCATTTCGGCAACGGATCCCGGCCTTGATATCGGTTGGAAAATTATCCCTTCCGAAATGATAATCAGTATCAAGGATATGAAGAATCCGTCCTTCACGGAAGCGGAACATAATTTTTAAATCTATCCGGGCACAGGCATGGCAACAATACTGGTTACAGGAGCATCGGGGCAATTGGGGAACGAGATAAAGGTAATCTCCAGGAGCTATTATGGTTACGATTTCATCTTCACCGATGCCGACACCCTCGATATTACCGACGAGGTAAGGGTAAGGGAGTTCATCTCTGCGGCAAAGCCCGGATGGATACTGAACTGCGCTGCCTACAATGCAGTCGACAAGGCTGAGAGTGAATATGAAAAGGCCTTATTGGTCAATGGCACAGGTGTAAGGTATCTTACCGAAGCGATCAGGGGAAGCGACTGCAGATTCATTCATTTTTCCACCGATTATGTCTTCAGCGGGCAATCAAATATACCCTATAACGAGAATTCAGTGCCGGAACCTCTCACTGCATACGGAAAGAGCAAACTGGATGGAGAAAAGCATGCACTGAAACACCATGCATCGATGGTGATAAGGACTTCATGGCTCTATTCCTCCTTCGGTGCCAATTTCGTAAAAACCATTATCAGCAATGCCTCCTCGAAGGAGGTTCTCAGGGTGGTTTTCGATCAGACCGGAACCCCCACCTATGCTGCCGACCTGGCTGAGGCTGTAATGGTCATCATTGCAGGCGTGATCCGGAATCAGCAGGCATTCAACACAGGTATTTATCATTACTCCGGCGAGGGAGTATGCAGCTGGTACGACTTTGCGTCGGAGATTGTATTTGCTGCGGGGCTTTCGTGCAGGATTGAGCCGATCCTGTCGAAGGATTTCCCCTCAGCCGCAAAGAGACCTGCCTATACGGTAATGGACAAAAGCAAGATCAGGGAGAATTACAATATTGATATTCCGCACTGGAGAACCAGCCTTAACAAATGTCTCAGAGTAATAAAACAAAAAGTTTAGATATGCCATCAATAGACGAAATCAGAAATAAGGCCAGCGAATGGCTTGGTAATGAGTTCAATGAAGAGACCCGTAATGAAGTAAGGGAGATGCTTGAGAAAGATGAGAAGAAGCTCACAGATGCCTTTTACCAGGATCTTGAATTCGGGACCGGCGGATTACGCGGAATAATGGGAGCCGGCACCAACCGAATGAATATCTATACCCTGGGAATGGCCACACAGGGCCTGTCGAATTACCTGATCAGGCACTTCGGAAAAGATGGTATAAGGGTTGCCGTGGCGCACGACTGCAGGAATAACAGCCGTCTTTATGCCGAAACAGCCGCAGGCATATTCTCCGCAAACGGCTTCGAGGTGTATCTCTTTGATTCGTTAAGGCCAACACCTGAACTCTCTTTTGCGATAAGGCATTACAAATGCCAGAGTGGTGTTGTAATCACCGCCTCTCATAACCCTCCCGAATATAACGGGTACAAGGCGTACTGGGACGATGGCGGACAGGTTGTCGCACCACACGACACAGGCATTATTGAAGAGGTGCGGAAAATTACCTCTGTAACGCAGATTAAATCCGACGGGAACCCTGAAAGAATTAAGGTGATAGGCAAAGAGACCGACGACCTCTTCCTCGAAGAAGTCGTTAAGATGAGCCTGAATCCTGATGTCATTAAAAGACATGACGACATGGGAATAGTATTCACTCCCATCCATGGAACCGGAGGCACGCTTGTTCCGCAGGCATTGAAGCTTTTCGGCTTCAGGAACATAATAACGGTCCCTGAGCAGGATGTGGTTGACGGCAATTTCCCGACTGTCAGGTCCCCGAATCCGGAGGAACCTGAAGCATTGTCGATGGCAATTAAAAAAGCCGTCGATACAGGTGCAGAGCTGGTGATGGCAACTGATCCCGACGCCGACAGGCTCGGAATAGCAGTTAAAGACAACGGTGGCGAATTCCTGCTTCTGAACGGCAACCAGACAGGAGCTCTCCTTATTAACTATATCCTTTCGCAATATCACGAAAAAGGCCTTTACACAGGTAAAGAGTATATCATCAAAACTATTGTAACAACCGATCTTCTCGACAGGATAGCAGAAAAATACAACGTTGAGTGCTTTAATGTACTGACGGGCTTCAAGTTCTTCGCAGATCTGATGCGCGGGCTTGAAGGCAAAAAGAGATACATCGGAGGCGGAGAGGAGAGCTACGGGTTCCTGCCGGGCGATTATGTCAGGGACAAGGACGCCGTGGCTTCATGCGCGCTTGTTGCGGAGGTTGCCGCATGGGCAAAAAGCCGGGGAAAATCACTTTATGATCTCCTGATCGAAATTTATGCAGAATTCGGCCTTTACAGGGAAAATCTCGTCAATATCGTAAGGAAAGGGGCAGATGGTGCGGCTGAGATAAGGGAGATGATGAAAGGGTACAGAAACTCTCCTCCTGTCGAAATTAACAAAAGCAGGGTTATCAGGATTGATGATTACCTTAAGCTGATATCTCTCGATTGCATAACCGGAAAAGAGACAATGCTCCACCTGCCCAAATCGGATGTGCTTCAGTTCTTTCTTGAAGACGGAACAAAGATTTCTGTAAGACCTTCAGGAACAGAGCCCAAGATCAAATTCTACTTCAGTGTGAATACAGGGCTTGAATCGCCCGACAGGTTCGAAGAGACAGATCTGCTGCTGCAGGAGCGCATAGAAGGGATAATAAATGATATGAAATTGAAGTAACAACAAAGACAGAAATCCATGAAATCCTACCGCAAAGAATTATGGTTTGAAGCCCCGGCAAGAAGAGCATTTATCAATATAACCGGACAGGTTGAGAAATGCCTGAACGAGTCTGGTATCAGGGAAGGACTTGTGCTCGTAAATGCAATGCATATTACGGCATCTGTATTCATCAACGATGATGAATCGGGACTGCATCACGATTTTGAAGTATGGCTTGAAAAGCTCGCACCTGAGAAGCCTTACAGCCAGTACAGGCATAACGGGTTTGAGGATAATGCCGATGCACACCTGAAAAGGACTGTAATGGGCAGAG
>CAYRQY010000186.1:0-5502 GCA_964426435.1 uncultured Rikenellaceae bacterium
TAAAGTGATGGCAGGATTGCAGGCACCAACAACAGGATCTGTTGATAAGCCCAGGGATCTGACCATTGGTTACCTGCCCCAGCAGATGCGTTTTGACGACACCACAACGGTCTGGAATGAAGCCGTTACAGCATTCTCAGACCTCATACAGCTGGCTGAAGAGATAGAAAAATGCCGGATGGAGATATCCTCCAGGACTGATTATGAATCGAGGGAGTACAGCAGGCTGTGTGATACTCTTGCTGTAAATGAAGAGAGGTTCAGCCTGCTGGGAGGTACGGGATATATTGCAGAAACGGAGCAGGCTCTTAAGGGGCTGGGGTTTGAGCGGGAAGATTTCGACCGGCCGGCCAGGGAGTTGAGCGGAGGCTGGAGGATGAGGATTGAACTGGCAAGGATCCTTCTCAGAAAACCGGCACTCCTGCTTCTTGATGAACCAATTAACCATCTCGACATAGAATCGATACAGTGGCTGGAAGAGTTCCTCGAAAGCTATCCCGGGGCCGTAATGCTTGTAACCCACGACAGGGCTTTCCTCGATAATGTAACCACCAGGACAATAGAGATCTCCCTGGGAAGGATTTATGACTACAAAGCCTCCTGGTCGCAGTACACCGAACTGAGGAAAGAGAGGAGAGAACAGCAGACAGCCTCCTACAGGAACCAGCAGAAGATGATAGCCGATACTGAAAGATTCATTGAGCGCTTCAGGTACAAGGCCACCAAGGCCGTTCAGGTCCAGTCGAGGATCAAGCACCTGGCTAAGCTTGAAAGGATCGAGGTTGACGAAGAGGACACAAGTGCCATCAGAATAAGGTTTCCGTCTGCCCCGAGGTCGGGTACAACCGTAATAAAAGCAGACAATGTAACAAAAAGCTTCGGCTCACGCCCCGTGCTCGATAAAGTCTCAATAACCATCGGCCGGGGTGATAAGATTGCATTTGTAGGACGAAACGGTGAAGGGAAAACCACATTCTCAAGAATTCTCACCGGGGAACTGGATCACACGGGCGTGTTAAAGCGCGGGCATAATATTATTACCGGTTACTATGCCCAGAACCAGGACGACCTGCTCGACGGCAGCAAGAGTGTCCTGGAAACAATCGACGAGGTGGCAAAGGGAGAGATGAGGACAAGGATCCGCGATCTGCTGGGGGCTTTTCTTTTCAGGGGTGAAGAGGTTGACAAAAAAGTCAGGGTGCTTTCAGGAGGTGAGCGGTCAAGGCTCGCTATGGCCCGGCTGCTGCTTGAATCGTGTAACCTGCTTATACTGGACGAACCGACAAACCATCTTGATATCCGCACGAAAGAGATTCTTAAACATGCGCTGAAGGAATATGATGGCACATTAATTGTGGTTTCTCATGACAGGGATTTTCTCGACGGACTGGTCTGGAAAATATATGAATTCAGGAACAGGAACATAAAAGAGCATCTCGGGGGGATATACGATTTTCTCAGAAAGAAGAAGATCAGGAGCCTGCGCGAGATAGAGATGAAGGATAAGGCTGCCGTAGTGAACGAAACCGTCCATGCATCCTCAACCAGGCAAAAATACCTCGAGAGAAAGGAGTACGATAAGGGCCTCAGGAAGCTCAGAAGAAGGCTGGATGAATCGGAGAAGGCTATCGAACAGATGGAGAAGGAGCTGGATAGGATAACAAAGATTCTCTCGGGGGAGGAAGGCAGCACACAGCTGACTGACGATATCTACCTGGAATATGAGAGCCTCAAGGATAAACTGAATGAAGAAATGAACAAGTGGACCTCCTATTCGCATGACCTTGAAATCTTTATGAAGGACAACGCTGTATGAACGGAAAAACAATATCTTTACATCAAACATACATAGTATGATACGAAGCATATTTCTCAGGCTATTGACAATAGTGCCGGTTATCCTCCTGGTTGCTTCAACTTTTATGTCATGCATGACCAGCCAGCCTGCATTTGATTCGAAAGACCTGTCATACCTGTACAATCCTTCCAGGAATCCTGTCAATCCGAGATACAGCGTATTCAACGAGTCGGAAGGCACGTCAATCCTTTCTGTAAAGTTCTTTCCCGACGACCTCTATTTTACCGAAGCCAATCCGCAGGGTGTTCCGATGGCCAGCATGATACTCACCGTCAAGCTTTATGAAATAACCAGCGGGAGGCGCCTTATCGACACAGCCGCATTCAATATAAGCATTGTCAAAGATGAAACACGGCTTGAATACCTATACAACCTCCCCCTCAGGGTACAGAGAGGCATGGAGTACATGGCAGAAGTCAAGATACTCGACAGGCTGAGGATGCAGGTTGTCCAGTCATTTGTTCCCTTTGACACAAGGTCGGATTTTAACAGGTACTCGTTTCGCGTACTGGGACATTTCATGAAGAATCTTGTCTTCAACCCTGTTCTTAAGGAGAATGAGTACGTTAACCTTGTTTACAGAAGGGCGCCGGCTGATTCTCTCTACATCTCGTACTACCAACCCATTGAGGGTGTACCCGATCCGCCGTCGTTGCTTCTTCCTGAGAAAGTAATTGACTATAAGCCCGATACGGTTATGGTTCTTGTATATTCCGATACCATCCCGCTGGCATTTCCTGTTGAAGGTGTCTACCAGTGTTCGGTTGATGGGAAAACCAATGACGGGTTTACTTTCTTCAACTTCGGCTCATCGTTCCCCGAAACGAACACCCCCGAAACAATGATCGAACCGCTTGCATATCTTGCATCGGCTGATGAAATGAACCGGATAAGATCAAGTGCCCGTCCCAAGATGAGCCTCGACGAATTCTGGATCAGCTGCGGAGGCAATGTTGAAAAATCGCGCGAACTGATAAGGATCTATTATACAAGGGTTCTCTACTCAAATTTTTACTTCACATCCTTCAAGGAAGGCTGGAGAACAGAAAGGGGAATGGTTTATATAGTTTACGGTCCCCCCGATAAAGTATACAAGACCTCCGACGGCGAGATGTGGGGATACAGGAAACCTTCTGTAAGATCGCTCTGGGGAGGAAGGTACAGGGTTAAGGAGGATTACCTGTTCTTCACCTTCAGACGTAGAACCTCCCCCTATTCCGACAACGATTTTTACATCAGCCGTACCGAGACGCTTGTAACACAGTGGGACCAGGCGGTTGCGAGCTGGAGGAAAGGGATCGTGTTCCGCTTTGATAATCCCGGAGACATTTAGTCCGATGATAAAAGATTCCGATGCTATATTTGGCCTGCGCCCTGTTATTGAAGCCATAAGGGCAGGCAAGCAGATCGATCGCCTGCTCGTTCGCCAGGGACTCAGGGGTGATCTGTATCATGAATTGATGACAGAGGTCAGGAAGAATGGAATCAGCTACCAGACAGTACCCCTGGAAAGGATAGAGCTGATCACCAGAAAAAATCACCAGGGTGTTCTTGCCTGGCTATCACTGGTTGAATATCAGAAGATTACGAACCTCCTGCCTATGATCTTTGAAAAAGGAGAAGATCCGCTTATTGTTATGCTCGACAGTGTCTCGGATGTCAGGAATTTCGGGGCGATAGTCAGGACAGCCTATTGCCTGGGGGCGCATGCCGTTGTTATTCCGGAGAAAGGGTCGGCAAGAATTACCGGGGATGCAGTTAAAGCCTCTGCCGGAGCCCTTCATCTTCTGCCGGTATGCAGGGAGAAGAGTTTGCTGAGGACGGCAGAATTTCTTAAAGACTCGGGGCTGAAAATCATCTCCGGAACTGAAAAGGCGAAATCAGCTATTACAGAAATCCCGATGACAGGACCTCTGGCGCTTATTCTCGGGTCTGAAGAGAGGGGAGTCAGCAGGGAGATTGCCGCTCTTTCAGACAATCAGGTCAGGATACCCGTTTCAGGGAAGATTGAATCGCTTAACGTTTCAGTTTCAGCTGGTATAATTCTTTTTGAGATCTGCAGGCAGAGAGAGATGGCTACTCTATCAAACCCCTGATTCTCTGATCAAGCATTCTCTGGTCAGCAGTAAAGGAAGCCAGCCCGGCAAGAGTAAGCAGAGTATCGGGCGCGATTGTCCCTTCGGCGGTTCTTTTTGCCCACTTCGAATGGACAGGTATCTTTCCATCATTTTCAATTACCGCTTTCTCTTCCTTCGTAAGCGAAGGGAACATGTCACCGCATCCAGCCTGGTGAGCACGCTTTACAAGCTCGGGGCCTGAAGCGGGAAGGTTCTCTGACAGGCTCTCCGCCAGGTTAAGCACTTTATCGTCAACTTTGCTGAACTTTTCAATACGGGCATCACCGGCCGAAGAATAAAGGTTCACATCGTAATTCTCGTGCATTCTGGAACGGAATTCACCACTCAGTTCTTTTCTTCCGGCAATGGCCACCGACGGAGGGATTGTGAATACATCGGCACCTGCAAGCAGCTCAAGCTGCTGACAGTTTCTCAGGCTTGCAGCGATCAGTTTCGTCTGCCAAGGATTCTCTGCAGAGAGTCCGGTCACCCAGTTCTGCGCTGCAATAACAGCCATCTCCCCTGCCCCTGATCCGTCGCCAAGCTTGTTCTCCGTAATGAAAGCACCTATTCTTCCGAGAAAGATGTTAAGGTAATCAGGCCTGGCAACCTTTGTGACCATTACATTCTGACGGGCGCTGAAGCCCAGTGTGAAATTCACCTTTATACCCGAATCCCTCAGCCTCCTTGCCCCTATCAGACCCTCGGCCGTAAACGGGACCTTGATGATGAACTGGTCGGGACATATCTCGTGATACCTTCTGCCATAATATTCTATTGCCTTAATATCGTGAGCCGTATCAGTATGAAGCTCCACACTGACATAACCCCCGAATTTCTGAGCAAGCCTCAGTCCGTGCCTTGCATTCACGATGAAGGCGACCTCCCTCACTCTCGAATCGTAGGAAAGCTCCCTTACCAGGCTCTTAGCCTCTGATATGAAGACATCGTAGATTCCTTTCTGTATCTCATTATTGAGCAGAGAGTTATTGGTTGTAAGGGCACTCATCTCAGAGGTCCAGATATTCTCAGCCGCGGCAATGTCTCCCGTGTCGAGCCATATCCCGGTTCCGGTGGCGGCAAGGGATTCCCAGAAAGGATCACTCCTTGCAATAACGTGCTTCTCGTTCAGGTTCTTCCATATGAAGTCGCTGATCCTTGTAATGATGTCTGCCATAAACTTGATATTCTGAGACCAGGTTTCAATTAACGGGCAAATTTATATAATTTATCGAACCGTGTTACTTATTATTTTTAGCTTTACATCATATTAACAATAAAGTATTATGAAGAAGAGAGTACTTCTGCTGTTTTTTTGCATACCGGTAATCCTGAGTGCCCAGCCTGCATTTGAAAAATATTTTCACGGCAGGGTTCTGAGATTCGACTTTATGCTCGCAGGAGATTTTGAGAATACTGTTGTTTATCCTGTCGGAATGAAGGAGGAACCCTTCTGGGCAGGATCAAAAACAAATCTTACCGATCCGTTCGGTTACGGGAATTTCAGATATGAGGTGAGGGATGCTG
>CAYRQY010000187.1:0-5497 GCA_964426435.1 uncultured Rikenellaceae bacterium
ACCTTTCTGAAACAGCCGGTATCGAAGATTTAGCAGCGAAACAGGCAGAGCGGTTCGGCCGGATAGATTACCTCCTCAATATCGGGGGAATAAGCCAGAGAAGCAGGATCGAAGAGACACCACTGTGGCTCGACAGGAAAATATTTGAAATAAATTATTTCGGAACAATTGCCCTTACCAAGGCACTCCTGCCATACATGATACGGCAGCGATCGGGACATATACTTGCAACAAGCAGTATCTCCGGAAGATTCGGATTTCCTCTCAGGTCAGCTTATTCAGCCTCAAAGCAGGCACTTCATGGATTTTTCGAAACCCTTTACATAGAGAATAAGAATAATAACATACGGGCTTCGGTAATAATCCCCGGAAGGGTAAAGACCAATATATCGCTGCATGCACTCGATTCCGAAGGAAAAGAACACGGTAAGATGGACAGCGGACAGGCAGCCGGCATCTCACCTGAAAAGGCAGCAAAAACAATTATAAAAGGTATCCTGAAAGATAAAAGGGAGATTCTTGTGGGAGGAAGTGAATTAATGCTTTTGCATATCAGGCGATACTTACCCTCCCTGTTCTTCAGGATTGCAGATAAAATCAAAACAACCTAGCAACTAACCTATGAAAAAATATGTGATCAGTGGAATACAGCAGATGGGGATTGGTGTGCACAATGTACACGAATCGTGGCTGTTTTACATAAGGGAATTCGGAATGGACTGCCGCATCTTTGAAGAGGAAGCTGAAGCTTCTCTCATGCTCCCGTTCACAGCAGGGGAACCCAGGAGAAGACACGCTATCCTGGCAGTGAACCTGCAGAGCGGAGGAGGGTTTGAAATATGGCAGCACAAGGGAAGAGTGCCTGTAACGGCCGGGAGTGAACCTTCAATAGGAGACCTTGGGATACTGGTGTGCAAGATGAAGGTTAAAAATATAACCGAAGCCTACAACCATTACCGCTGCAACGGGATGAAGGTTCTCGGCAAACCGGCAGAGGACCCTTCAGGAAATGAGAGCTTCTTTATGAAAGATCCCTACGGCAATATTTTCCAGGCCGTTGAAGCGGATGACTGGTTCATGAACGAGAACAAGGTCTCGGGAGGATCGTATGGGGCAATAATAGGGGTATCGGAAATCGATAAAGCCAGGGTTGTCTATTCCGGCATACTGGGATACGACGATGTTGTATATGATAAGACAGACATCTTCCCGGATCTTGAGAGTCTGCCAGGGGGAACAGTAAAATGCAGAAGGGTTCTGCTCAGGCGGTCAGAACCATTTGCCGGACCATTCACCAGGATCTTCGGCAACAGCATGATCGAGCTTGTGAGCACACCGGAAAATCCCGGAAAAAGAACCTATGAGGGACGCATCTGGGGCGACCCGGGATTTATGCACCTCTGTTTTGATATCAGGGGAATGGATGTCCTGCGGGAGTATTGCGAAAGCAGGGGATTTCCTTTTCTCGTAGACAGTATGAGAAGTCAGTCGGGAAACAGTTTCGACATGGGAGAGGCTGCAGGACACTTCGCCTATATTCAGGATCCCGACGGAGTTCTGATAGAGTTTGTAGAGGCACACAAAATACCGCTGTTAAAAAAGCTGGGCTGGTATCTGGACCTTCGCAGGAGGGATCCTTTCAAATCCCTGCCCGTATGGATGCTGCGATTCCTTAAATACTCAAGGTTCAAAGGCTGACCGACGAGACTTTGCCGGCTTCGCGGAACACCCTCATTATATTGCCTCCCCATATCTTTGTTATGTCTGCTTTGGAATAACCCCTGCGAAGAAGCTCAATTGTGATGTTCTTCATTTCTGAGACATTCCTGCATCCGTCTACTCCTCCGCCTCCGTCAAAGTCGGTGCCTATGCCCACATAATCAATTCCTATTACCTGAACAACGTGATCGATATGATCCACAACATCCTTCACCGTGGCCAGCTTCTCATACTTCTTCTGCACAGCCCTGTACTCACTTCTCATTTCCCTCCTCTTCTCTTCTGAAAGATCATTGTAGTCGCCAAATTTCGACCTTATCTCCTTCAGCTTTTCGTTCAGCACCGGGTTTGGCTCCGGTACCTTAATATAGCTGCTGAGAATGCATATCTGGATAACTCCCCCGTTTTCGCGCAAAGCAAGCAGCATATCGTCCGAAAGGTTACGCGGACTCTCGCAAAGAGCCCTGCAGGAAGAGTGAGAGGCAATAACCGGAGCCTCTGTAGTATATAAAACATCATAAAAAGCCTTGTCGGAAATATGCGATACATCAATCATCATCCCGATCCTGTTCATCTCCTCCACCACTTCCCTGCCGAATGGTGAAAGGCCGTTATGCTCAGGTCCCGCAGAATCGGTCGAAGAGTCGCATATATCGTTGTTTCTGGAGTGGGACAATGTAATGTACCTGGCTCCCAGGTCATAATACTCCCTTATCCTCTTCAGGTCAGATCCTATCGGGTAGCCGTTCTCAACCCCGATGAAAGCAGCAATCTTACCCTCCCTTTTAAGCCTGTAGGCATCATCGGGGGTTAATGCCAGCCCCGCCATCTTATGGTTCTTTTCAACATTTTTACGTATGGCACTGAAAATATCAAGGGCTTTCCTGTGATTGGCGTCGTATGCCGAGTCATTTCTGGGTCCCTGTCCTATAAAAACCGCAAAGAACTCGGCATCAAGGCCTCCTTCCTTCATCCGCGGAAAATCGACACAGCCCTCATCATGCCTCACACCCAGATCAAAACCGGGATCGGAGAAACTCATGGGAGTATCGCAATGGGTATCAACGGTAAGTATTGAAGCATGAATCTTATCGGCTTTTAAGGCAAGCTTCTTCTCCTGGTCGCCGCAACCTGATATAAGCAAAAGGATTATCGGAATTCCAAATAACTTTCTCATCATCTGTTTAATTTTAAACGCCGCAAGATAAAAAAAACCAGCCCTCACGTTAACCTCATTACCAAATATTTAACACAATTTAACAATGGAGCTGGCCACTACCGGAAATAACTGCAGCAGAACAATCCGGTATCACGATTGTTAGGTTACAAGATATTGATTACCTTGTTTAAATAAATACTGAACATTATGAGCAAACATTACGCAAATGCAGAATGGGAAGGTAACCTTCTGAAAGGAAAAGGAAAATACATTCTCAGAACGAGCGGGTATGAGGGTAAGCTGAAGTTCACGTCACGCTTTGAAGATGACAAATCGGCTTCAAGTCCCGAAGAATTGATTGGTGCAGCCCTTGCGGGCTGCTATTCGATGGCCCTGGCGAATGCCCTCGATAAGGCCGGAAACAGTCCTGAAAAAGTTGAGACATTGGCTCAGGTAACCCTCGATAAGAGAGCAGAAGGATTTTCTATATCAGAAATACTGTTAACAACACGTGTAAAAGTGAGTGGTATGGGAAAAGAGAAATTTCTTGAAATAGCTGAGCAGACCAAGAAAGGCTGCCCTGTATCACGTGCACTGACAGGTACGGACATTAAGCTGGAGGCAGAACTCGCAGCAAGCTGAAGCTGACTTTGACAATGGCGTCAACAAACTCACTAATCGGCATATCGTCTTTGTTATCATTTTGGCGGCAGGAAATGAAGATGTCGCAGGTGTATCCCTGAATAATACCTGCCATATTAACTGCTCATGGTGATAAAGTTTTAAAAAGTCTGCAAGGAGTTTACCCCGGAAAGCCTGCACCGTTTGACTGACGATTCCACCGGTTAGAAACAAGAGCCCCTGACTTTGTGGTCAGGGGCAGCCATGAAAAGAATGGAAAAATTGCTTTTGGACAGTAAAAGCTTCTTTCTAAAGTATTACAACTTTATATATCTTACAGAGTTAATCTCTTTTAACCCTTCAACGATCAATTTCACAGGTAAAGATAAACTCTTTTTTGGTTAAATGCAATAAAAATCTTTCTTATCTTCTGCTAAATTTGTTTCAGGGAGAAAAGGGGGGCCTTGTCACATTACAATATGGTCTTCAATTCATTAACAGAAGATGAATAAATATACCCTGGTATTTCTGTCGCTGACAGGCGGCTTTGTCTCAGGACTGGCCTGGACCGATTGGTGCCCGGGACTGGTTCTCCTGTTCGGATTTACACCTTTTTTCTTAATAGAGCATCATATCTCAGAAAACAGGGAAAAATATACCGGAAATGCATTTTTCATATTCCTGATACCGGGTTTTGTTTTGTTCTGTATAATCACGCTCGGATGGATAAAGGCCGTGAGTATTGTTGCTGCCATGACAGTAATTATCACCGTCTCCTTCCTTATGTCCTTTACCCTGTGGGCCGCCTCTGCTGTAAAAATGAGAAAAGGCATTTTTGCGGGTTATCTCTCCTTCACAGCATTTTGGCTGACATTCGAATTCATCTTCCTGTCCGTCGATCTTTTCTCACCGTGGACCAACCTGGGAAACGGACTGGCAAAAGATATAAGGTTTATACAGTGGTACGAAGTGACCGGAACTTCAGGTGGTACTTTATGGATCCTTGCCTCAAACCTGATACTTTCATCAATAATGACAGGGGCACTCACAAAGAAAATAAAACGAAACAGGCTTATAATCATCTGGCTATCAGTTATAATTATTCCTTCACTTGTCTCATTATACAGGCATGAAACAATAAAGCCGTCAGACAACAGCGACACTGAGATTCTGATCATCCAGCCCAATATGGATCCTTATACCCAGAAATTTACAATACCTTTTGAGAAACAGGTTGAGAAAGTCATTTCAATGGCAAAACCAGAAATAACCGGTGAAACAAAATGGTTGATAACTCCGGAAACGACTGTTGATGATCCTGTTAATGAAAGAAACCTGCATGGGAATAAGTACATCGGTATGATGAGAAATTTAGCAGTTGAAAATCCAGGATTAAACATTGTAACGGGAATGGTTACCTTTAAATCTTCTGATCCGGAGACTGATTTTATTACTTCAGTATCTGACAAAATGCAATCCATGCAAAATTCCGGTATTTATAATTCTGCCCTCCTGATTGATACGGGAAGCAGTGTAGGTATTTACCATAAAGCAAAACTTGTGGCGGGTTTTGAAACCGGGTTCTTCCCGGCAGCTGCAAAGCTTCTCGACAGAATATTGCCCCAGCTGGGTGGGACCAACCGCAGTTATTCAAAGGATGGAGAAATTTTAAATTTCAGACATCCGGAAACAAATGATAATTGTGCTCCAATAATCTGCTTTGAATCGTTATTTGGGAAACATGTTGCCCGGTTTGTAAAAAAAGGTGCAAACATGCTCTTTATTATTACTAACGATGGTTGGTGGAAAAACAAAACGGGATATAAACAACATCTTCACTATGCCTCCCTTAGGGCAATAGAGACCCGCAGGCCGGTGGCCCGGGCTGCAAATACCGGAATATCATGTTTTATTGACATAAGAGGAAAAATTACGGCCAGGACCGGCTGGTGGACAGATGCCACCCTCAGGGGCAACCTGACCCCCGAAACAATCATT
>CAYRQY010000188.1:0-5475 GCA_964426435.1 uncultured Rikenellaceae bacterium
GTTTTTTCTGACATTGCCTGATCAGTTCAGAGGCTTTTTTTACCTCGACAGACAGTTTATCAACATCGAGGTCCCCGCTTTCAATGTTCCTGAGGATCTTTTCGATCTCGGATACTGCTTCATTGAATGAAAAATCCTTTTTGGCCATGGTATTATGAATTATAGTTCTGTTTATCTGATTCTTTCTCAATCCTGCTGCTCACGGTACCGTCGGAAAAGAGCGTGTCAATAAGGTCTCCCTTCTTCAGTGCCGATCCTTTCTTTATTATCTTTCCGGAACGGGAAGTTATTGTGTATCCTCTGCCAAGTACCTTAATGGGATCAAGGGCTTCCAGTGTCTTTTCATAACCTGCCACTGACAGAGACTTCATTAAGATGGAATTAAGGGCAAGCTGCCTGAGATTCTTCCTGTAATTGTTCATTGCCGATTCCCTGGCAGTGACATATCCCCTGGCGGCGTGAATAAGTCTTGATGCCTGGCTGGCAGGCTTATTGCCTGCCCTGGCTATGAATTGTTTTCCTGTATTGACAAGCTCAAGCATCCTTACCGAGAGCCGTTCCCTTAATTTTGCAACCATTATCCGGGCAGCAGGTATCAGTCTTATTCTTGCATTCTCGATTCCCGATCTGTTCCTTTCAAGGATAAGACCCGTACTGCTTCTTATTTCCTGGCTTAATCCGCTGATAACAGCCTCAGCCTCATTCATGCAGTCGATCAGAAAACCGGCCACTGCCGTTGGAGTCTTCAGTGCCCTGCAGGCCACCATGTCGGTAACGGTTAGGTCCTTCTCGTGACCTATGCCTGTAAGAACAGGGAGAGGGAACTGGGTAATGTGGTATGCAATATTGTAGTTGTCGAACCAGCTAAGATCGGTCTGGGAACCCCCGCCCCTTATTATAACTACCACGTCAAAAAGGTCCGCCTGTTCTCCGATAAGATCGAGAGAGCTTATTATACCAGGCTCAGTATCTTCACCCTGCATTGCTGTGTCGTAAAGCGCTGTATAAAACACGTAACCGTAGCTGTTCTCTTTGAGATGCTTCAGAAAATCGGTGTAACCAGCAGCATTTCTTGATGAGATAACAGCTATCCTCTGAGGAACAATTGGTATCTCAAGCTCCCGGTTCATGGTGAATATTCCTTCTTCTTCCAGCCGCCTGATGATCATCTGCCGCTTTACAGCCAGCTCTCCTATGGTGAATGAAGGATCCAGATCGGATATCACAAGACTTAGTCCGTAGATCTCATGATAGTCAACCTTCACTTTCGCGAGTATTTTCATGCCCGGCTTCAGAGTTTCTCCGGTGATATTTATGAAGAATGATTTGAGGAATGTGTAGCGCTTATTCCATATGACAGCTTTAACCCTTGCCCGGATATTGGTTTCTTCGCGCCCTTTTTCGATAAGCTCAAGGTAGCAGTGACCAGCATAATTCTCCTTGATCTCCGAGATCTCGGCCGTTATCCAGTACATATCCGGCAGTGTAAGGTAGAGCGAATCCCTTATGATCAGCTGAAGCTCTGTTAGTGTAAGTTTCTTTACAACTGTCATTGTCTTGTCTTGATCATTTTATGGGTAAATGTCCCGCCGGCTGTTCTGAGCCTGATATAATAGATCCCCTGTCCCGCGTTCTGAAGGTTTTCAATTGTCAGCTTCCTGCTGACATAATCCCTGTATGTTTCCCTGGCCACAAGTGTTCCTGATGTTGTGAATATCTCAACAGTAAGCCTTTCAGGAATATTTCTGAAAGTAATCTCGATATTGCCGGTAAAAGGATTCGGGCTTGCCATGGTTTCATCTTCCGGCCTGGTGATCAGATCTTCCTGCAGCAATGCCAGGGCGGTTTTCATATCAGGTATACCGTAGCCGTAGAGTGAATCCGGGGTAAGGTACCTGTCTGCACTTCTGCGTACTGCATACAGGATTTCGGCGCCCGAGGCTGACGGGACAGCCTGCAGAAGACAGGCGCACAGACCTGAAATGACCGGGCAGGAGAAAGATGTTCCGCTACCGGCTTCTGTCATCTGAGGGTATCGCTGCAGCGGGACTGCCACACCCTGGGCAGAGACGTCGGGTTTTATCCTCCTGTCGTAAGCTGGTCCTGCAGATGAGAATGATGAGATGACTTTATACTGGTCAACAGCTCCGACGGCAAGCACGTCTCTGCCATCAGAAGGGGCAATAATATATTTCCATTCCTTGTTCCTCTCGTTCCCGGCACTGTTTACCACCAGGATTCCTTTTGAAGCCGCTACGGCCGCAGCACGGGTTACAAATGCAGTGTTGCCGTCCATTGAAGAATATTTGTAATTCATCGAAGGATCATCAAACACTGAGTAACCGAGCGATGATGAAATGATGTCAGCACCAAGGCTGTCGGCACGTTCGGCTCCGGCAATCCAGTAATCCTCTTCCGCGGGAAATTCCGATTCACCCTCTTCAGTCCTGAAAAGCAGATAGTCTGCCCCCGGAGCCGAGCCTGCGACCACAAGCTGTTCATCTCCCGCAATGACTGAAAGCACGGCAGTGCCGTGAGTGTGATAACCGTAAACAAATTCATTACCTGTCACAAAATCGTATGTGCCTGCAATCCCTCCCCGGCTCCGTAAATGGTTCAAGGATGAAATAATATCAGCATTGAAGAAACCTCCGTCGAGCAAGGCAATCAGTATCCCTTTACCGTCGAAACGTGAATTGTGCAAAGCTGTTCCGTTAAGCATCGCAACAGGATTATCCCAGGATGGAACCCCTCCCTGGAAGAACGAAAGGTCAAGCTTGTCGGAAAAACTGCTCTTGATCCCCGGTTTTTTGACAAGTGCCACTTCCCTTACAAACCCGAGTTCGAGTAAGCTGGCAATATCTCCGGGTGTAACCGATTTGAAAAGGGCCGTGTTCATCCATCTCGATGTGCAGTGCAGCCTGTAACCCAGGCCTGTGATCTCTGTTATATATTCCTGGTATACAGGTATATCGGTTATATCTGTTAAATAAGTCCCTGATTTCCGGCGTCTTTCAACCGATCTTTCCGAGACAAGTTCGGAGAGGGTGTAACTATGGTATTCGTTTTCGCCTTTGTCGGTAAAATATATCCTGTAGAAATATTCATAATTTTGTTCCTGGGCTGTCAGGCAGGCAGGAGTCAGTAACAGGCAAAGTACAGCACCGGCGCTGAAACTTCTGATCTGTTTCCTTACTGAAGCCTCACTTACCATATCTCTCCGCTTGTTTCAGGATCTGCTATCTTACCCCTGTACTTTGCTTCTATCTCTTCAATATATTCCGTTTCGTAAATATCAAGGTCGCGGTTTAAGGCAGTACCTTCAAAGTAGTCTATTTCAAACCTTACGGTTCCGTCATCCCCGTAGATGAACCATTTTCCCTCCCTGAGATTATTCCTGTATTCCCCTGCCATCTCCGGTTTGCCGTTTTCGAAGAAAACCTCATACCTGCCCTCGAGAATTCCGTAGGAATGGTTTGCCCTTAGCATAAGAGCTCCGCTCTCGCGAAACATTGTCCATTCTCCGTGCCTCATGTCGTCGGCGTAGTGCCTTATCTCGGCGATTGTACTGTCGGGGTAGTATTTTACCGATAATCCGTTTCTCCTGTCCTCACTGTACTCCTCTTCATTGAAAAGATATCCTTCTATTCTCGGGGAGAAGAAGAGCCACTTTCCTTCCTTCTTCCGGTTCACGAACTTTCCCCTCGATGCAATGAAACCGTTAGGGTAATAGATGGCAGCCATCACTGTATTCCCGTCGCCGGAGTATTCAAGCAGAGACCAGAGGGTGCCGTTTTCGTAGTATCGTCTTAATTCCCCCACCGGTATATCGTCCCTGAAGAATCCCTCGTAACGTATAGTGCCATCGGGGTATGTGCTTACCCACCTGCCCTGTTTCCTGCCCTGGCTGTCGGTGTGGTTCAATTTACCCTCCGTCTGGGCCGCGAGGGTTACTGAGGCAGCCAGGAAGAGGACGATGGATATTATTCTTAGATTCATTAAGGGTGACCATTATACGCTGTAAAACTACCAAAAAAAGAGGGACGTTGCACCCAACGTCCCTTCAATGTTTTCAACAGGATGACTTTAGCAAATTATTTCACCTCCTCGAAGTCGACATCTGTAACTTCATCATTTCCCGGTTTGCCCTTATCCTTGCCGGGCTGCTCGGGACCAGGTTGCGGGCCCTCCTGTCCGGATGCCTGCGCCGACTTGTACATCTCCTCGGAGGCGGCCTGCCATACGCTGTTCAGCTCTGCCATCGATTTATCAATGGAATCGAGATCCTGCGATTTATGGGCTTCCTTAAGTGAGGCAAGGGCACTTTCAATACCCGCTTTCTTATCGGAGGGGATCTTGTCGCCGAACTCTTTAAGCTGTTTTTCCGTTGTGAATATCAGGCTGTCTGCATTGTTAATCTTTTCAGCTTTCTGCTTTGCCATACTATCTGCTTCGGCATTGGCTTTTGCCTCTTCCCTCATTCTTCTTATCTCATCATCGCTGAGTCCCGAAGAGGCTTCGATCCTTATCCGCTGTTCTTTTCCCGTACCTGTGTCTTTTGCCGACACATGCAGGATGCCATTGGCATCGATATCGAAGGTTACCTCTATCTGTGGTATTCCTCTTGGAGCCGGTGGAATCCCGTCGAGATGGAACCTGCCTATTGTTTTGTTGCCAACGGCCATGGGACGCTCTCCCTGAAGGACATGGATCTCAACAGACGGCTGGCTGTCGGCAGCGGTCGTAAAGACCTCCGTCTTTTTTGTCGGAATAGTGGTGTTCGATTCAATGAGCTTCGTCATAACACCCCCCATTGTCTCAATCCCGAGTGATAATGGTGTGATGTCAAGCAGCAGCACATCCTTGACCTCTCCGGTAAGAACTCCTCCCTGTATTGCAGCACCAACAGCCACAACCTCATCGGGGTTAACGCCTTTTGAAGGCACTTTGCCGAAGAACTTCTCAACAAGCTGCTGTATAGCCGGTATACGGGTAGAACCTCCTACAAGGAGAACCTCGTCGATTTCGGAAGTCTTGAGTCCCGAATCGTTCAGGGCTTTTCTGCATGGTTCAATACAGGCCTGTATGAGCGGGTCGCATAATTTCTCAAAATGTGCCCGGGTAAGTGTTTTTACAAGGTGTTTTGGAATACCGTCAACAGGCATGATGTACGGTAGGTTTATTTCGGTGGATGTAGAACTTGAGAGCTCTATCTTGGCTTTTTCGGCCGCCTCCTTGAGTCTCTGAAGAGCCATAGGATCTTTTCTGAGGTCAATCCCTTCATCCTTCAGAAACTCTTCGGCGAGCCAGTCAATAACCTTATGGTCAAAATCATCGCCGCCCAGGTGAGTGTCGCCGTTGGTCGATTTGACCTCGAATACCCCATCGCCCAGCTCGAGGATGGAAATATCAAATGTGCCTCCACCCAGGTCAAATACAGCTATCTTAAGATCCTGCGATTTCTTGTCAAGACCG
>CAYRQY010000189.1:0-5468 GCA_964426435.1 uncultured Rikenellaceae bacterium
ATTGACAGGGTTGGCCCGGATAAAGGGGGGTATTGGAAAATAAACGTGTAAACGAACATGAAATCAGTTGGCTCATAATTGGTGGCTTCCATAGCAAGATAGAGAAAGATGTGCTTCATTATCTGCTTAAAGGAAATCAACCTTTAATTATCCGGGACCTAGGACCGAGTACCCATATTATATAATTAATTCGTATATTTCAGTTATAAACCCGAACCATGATTTCGTGAGAAAAACAAATAACACTATTATGAACAGAAACCTTTTCAAGTCATTAGCTCTTGTGACAGCAGGCACCAGCGTGATAAGCTGTAATACCCTTCAGAAGAAGGATGCCCAAAAGCCCAATATCATCTATATCATGAGCGACGATCACGCCTACCAGGCTATCAGCGCTTACGGTTACGGGCTGCCGGAGACCCCCAATATTGACCGGCTCGCAAAAGAGGGGGCAATATTCACAAGGGCATGTGTTACGAATTCAATAAGTGCCCCGAGCAGGGCTGTAATGCTGACAGGGAAGCACAGCTTCGTGAATGGCAAGGTGGATAACATACTGCCTTTTGACTGGGACCAGGAAAACTTCCCCAAAATTCTTCAGGCGAATGGTTACCAGACAGCCATGATCGGCAAGATCCACCTCGACGGGATTCCCCAGGGCTTTGACTTCTCGATGGTACTTCCCGGTCAGGGGCAGTATTACAATCCCGACTTTCTTATTGACGGTAAAAGGATACGTATTGAAGGGCATTGCACGGAGATCATAACTGAACAGACTCTCGACTGGCTTAAGAATCAGAGGGAACCGGACAAGCCTTTCTGCCTCCTTTATCATCAGAAAGCCCCGCACAGGAACTGGCTGCCTGCACCGAAGTACCTCAACCTTTATGATGATGTCACCTTTGACCCACCTGCAAATTTCTTTGATGACTACGAGGGTCGGGGCACTGCGGCGCGGGAGCAGGAAATGGAGATCGCCGGACATATGATGTGGGGTCATGATTTCAAGCTCATTGTTGATCCCAACGGTGATACTACAGCTTTCTACAACGACATAAAGAGGATGAACAGCCAGCAGAGGGCTGACTGGATGGCTGCCTATGAGAGCGAGAACCAGGCTTTACTCGCAAATATGCCTGAAGGCAAAGAACTTGCCCTGTGGAAATTCAACAGGTATATCAAGGATTACCTGCGCTGTATAAAGTCGGTTGACGATGGCGTTGGAGAGCTGCTTGATTATCTTAAAGAGTCGGGACTTGATAAAAACACCATTGTGATTTATACCTCCGACCAGGGCTTTTACCTGGGCGAGCATGGCTGGTTCGATAAACGTTTCATGTACGAGGAGTCGTTCAGGACTCCCTTGCTGATGCGCTACCCGAAAGAGATAAAGCCTGGTACGGTGATCGATAAGCTTGTCCAGAACCTCGATTTCGCACCCACTTTTCTCGATTATGCAGGCGTGGAAATACCGGACGCCATGCAGGGTCAGTCGTTTCGCAGGCTTGTGAGCGGTAAAACGAAAGAATGGCGCGATGCTGTTTACTACACCTATTACGAATACCCATCGGTCCACATGGTGAAACGCCATTACGGAGTGGCAACGGAACGTTATAAGCTGATGCATTTCTATTATGATATCGACGAATGGGAGATGTACGATCTGGAGAAGGATCCCATGGAGATGAAAAGCGTTTATAACGATCCGGCCTATGCCGATGTACAGGCAATGCTTCACAGGCGGCTCGAGGAATTGCGGGCTGAATATGGCGATTCCGATGAGCTGAACAGACATTTCATTCAGACAACCCTCGACGCACAAAAGAGATAATCAGTTTAAACCTGGCAATGAAAATAACTTTGAACTGCTTGACTTTTCTTACCGGTGCCGGAGTTCTGGTGTGCGGATGTCAGCAAAAAAATGGGGTCAGCGAAAAACGCCCTAATATCCTTATTGCGATCAGCGATGACCAGTCGTGGCTCCACACCGGCTTTGCGGGCTGCAAATTCGTAAACACTCCGGGATTTGACCGGGTGGCACGTGAAGGTATTTATTTCACAAACTGCTATGCCGGTTCTCCCGGCTCCGCTCCATCCAGGAGCTCTCTTGTAACAGGGCGTTATCACTGGCAGAATGAGCAGAGCGGCCAGCATGCCTCGAGCTGGATGATTAAGCATATTCCCTTTCCCGACCTCCTTGCTGAGAATGGATATCATACAGGCTTCACAGGAAAAGGAGTGGGGCCTTTTCAGTATGCAAGAGATGATGCGGATTCCATGTGGAGAAAGGAGAATGCGGCAGGCCCGGCATATAACAGGTATCAGTATCGGAAAGGAGATGAGGGAGATGAAAGAACTGCCGGTGGAATAGGCGGCAACAATTATTCTGCAAACTTCAGGGACTTCATGAAAAAGCGTGAGGCGGACAAGCCCTTTTACTTCTGGTACGGAGCCACTGAACCTCACAGGGATTATGAGAAAGATTCATGGAAGAGGAACGGTAAAGAGCTGAAAATGGCAGAGGTGCCCGGCTTTATGCCTGATAATGATGAAATAAGAGGCGATATTCTGGACTATGCTGTTGAGATAGAATGGTTTGATCTTCACCTTGTAAGGATGCTCGATCATCTCGATTCGATAGGTGAACTGAAGAACACAATCGTGATAGTCACAGGTGATAATGGAATGCCATTCCCGAGAGCCAAAGCCAACTCTTTTGAGTATGGGGTTCACGTGCCGCTGGCAATCAGCTATCCCGAAGGTTTTCGCGGCAGAAGGGTTGTTAATGATCCTGTCAGCTTTACGGATTTTGCACCCACCATTCTGGAAATGACAGGCACCAGTCCTGACGCAATGATGCCTATCTATGGCAGGAGTCTGGTCAATATCCTGAGATCAAGAAAGTCGGGTATTGTCGATAAAACAAAGAAATATGTGTTTGCAGGAAGAGAACGCCACTCATCATCCAGGTACGATAATCTGGGTTATCCCCAGCGTGCAATACGCAGCGTGCAATACCTGCTGATATGGAACATGAAGCCGGATCTGTGGCCGGCCGGTGATCCTCAGCGGCTAAA
This sequence comes from uncultured Rikenellaceae bacterium, assembly GCA_964426435.1. Classification (GTDB taxonomy): domain Bacteria; phylum Bacteroidota; class Bacteroidia; order Bacteroidales; family VadinHA17; genus LD21. The sequence continues at coordinate 3,078 of CAYRQY010000189.1, forward strand.
ACCAGGCTCAGAAACTGAACTGTTGCCTCTTTTCGGGATCGACGAAAACGGCAGGCACAATTCCGACTGGGCATTCACCGATGTTGATGCAGCTCCTTCAAAATCCTTTATTGTCGAAAACCATAAGGATGAGGAGATAAGGAGGTTCTTTGACCTTGCCTTTGCCAAACGTCCGGAATATGAGCTTTATGACGTTCTGAACGATCCCGGCTGTCTTCTTAATCTTTCAGGAAATCCTGATTTTTCGGCTATTGAACAGGAAATGAAGCAAGAACTAATGAAAGAGCTTAAAAGATCGGAAGATCCGCGGGTGGTGGGCCCCGATACTGAAATATTTGATACCTATATCCGCTACAGCCCAATGAGAGAATTTCCAAAGCCGCAATAATTAATTCTATGTAATCATGAAAAAGTTATCGTTACTTCTTCTGGCCGGTATGGTCCTTGCAACTCAACTTACCAGCGCCCAGACTTTCCCGAAATTTAATGAGTCTTTTCGCCTGAAACAGCTCGAACCGCCGCAGGGCAAGGTAAGGATGGTACTCGACACCGACACTTATAATGAGATCGACGATCAGTTTGCTTTGGCATATGCATACCTGTCACCTGAAAAGATCCAGCTTGAAGCCGTCTACGCAGCTCCCTTCCTTAACAACAGGTCAAAGAGCCCTGGCGATGGCATGGAGAAGAGCTACGAAGAGATACTGAGGCTCCTTGCCCTGCTGGGTAAATCGCCCGACGGATTCGCATTCCGGGGATCGGACAGGTACCTTGAGGATGTTACAAGGCCTGTAAGAAGTGAAGCAGCTCTCGATCTCATAAAGAAAGCCAGATCTGCTTCGCCCGGGAACCCGCTTTATGTTGTACCTGTCGGGTGCATCACCAACATTGCATCAGCAATTCTTATCGAGCCTGGAATAATCGAAAATATAGTGGTTGTGTGGCTTGGTGGCAATGGCCTCAACTGGCCCCATCAAAGGGAGTTCAACCTGATGCAGGATGTAAAGGCAGCACAGGTTGTGTTTAACTCGGGCGTTCCAATGGTTGTGATGCCCTGCACTCCTGTAGTGTCACATTTTCATACAACAATCCCGGAGATGGAACTCTACCTTAAAGGCAAGAATAAGCTTAGTGATTACCTGCTTAATACTACCATTGAATATAGCGGCGGACGAGATACATGGTCGAAGGTGATATGGGATGTAACCGCCGTGGCATGGCTGGTAAATCCGTCGTGGATGCCCACAAACCTTGTCCACAGTCCGATACTGACCGACCAGGTGACATACAGCTTCGATACGTCACGTCATTTTATCCGTATGGCAACCTCGGTTAACAGGGACGCAATTTTCAGGGATCTGTTCAGGAAAATCGCAGGGGTAAGATGAAGATAAAAGACAAAAGTCACAAGATAAAAGTAAAGATTGTTTTAAAGGCCTTTTGTGTTTCTTTGTGAAATGATCAGTTCTGAGAACGTCTTTACCCCATCCCCAAGCCTTTCGCTTAGAATTAAGGAGGATAGCGTAATATGTTGCTTTTTAGTTAATTGTACATGCAAATGAATTACAGATTATTGATAATTGTTGTATTAATGGTGCAGGGATTCTTGCTTACAGGTTGTAACACAGGGAGTGAGAAAAACAGAACCCAGCTGCAGGAGTCACCAAATGCAGTCAGGCCTGCAGAACCTGACTTGATTGTTTCAATCCACCAGGCGGCGCTGGAGGGCCGGACAGATCTGGTGAAGAGATTGCTTGATGAGGGTGTTGGAGCAGATATTGCTGATGAGGATGGCAGGACGCCATTGATGTATGCAGCTTTTAACGGCCATAACGAAATAATAAAATTACTTCTGGACCAGGGGGCCAAAGTTAATTCACCTGATTTGAACGGCCGGACTGCCCTGATGATGGCTTCATCGGGTCCTTATCCGGCTGCAGTGAAGATACTGCTCGATCACGGGGCCGATCCGAACATTGCCGACAAGGAGGAGAGATTCACTGCCCTTATGTATGCGGCCGCTGAGGGACAGACCGATGTGGTAAAGCTGCTGCTTGCATACAGGGCCGATCCGTCAGCGAAGGATGCCGATGGAGATGATGCACTTACTTTTGCAGTTAATAATGGCCACGCCGAAGTGGCGGCGCTGCTGAAGAAATTCGTCAAATGAATAGTAACATTTTTATTACGGTCATTCGGAAATGTGTCAGGTACAGAAATGGATGAGAAGATTTATTCTCACTCTGTGGTATTTCCGGATCAAATTTCTATTTTTACCTTGATTATGAAGAGGGACTCACGCTTTAATAACCTGTAATTACAACAAAATCTTGAAAATATGGCAACACGACGTCACTTTCTGAAAAGCACAGCTATCACGGCTGCCGGTCT
>CAYRQY010000190.1:0-5458 GCA_964426435.1 uncultured Rikenellaceae bacterium
AGCAGGACCCTGAGGAAATTATTACATCGAAAGGTAATTCCGCCGGTGTGAGTTGCTTCTCCGCTTTCCCGTACCCTGGGAGCAAGATCCACATAACTTGCCAGGTCATCAATATGGGGAAACCGGTTAATATCGGAACATTCACTTAATTTTAAACTCAATACTGTAAGTATTATATTGTAAAATTGGATGTCATTAAATGGGATATTTCTTTTCGTATGAAATATGAATATTCAATCAGGCTTGACAAATCCCCAATTGTGGATTAACCATAGCCGATATCATTTATGGGACTCCGGTCATGCATAACCCAAGAAAGCACTATCTGGGAGAAAACTATGATTATAAGCTTTCTCCAACTCTTGAAAAAGAAATTAAAGAAGGTAAGATAATGTTAGGAGGTTGTTTTTATTCTTCCTCATCGCCCAATGGTTCTGTAAGAATTGTAAAACAAAGATATACAAACCAATTAACCAGAGGTAAGATTTAACTCCTTCCACACCCCAAAAGCCCATCATTCCATATTTCCAGGAAAGTTGGGAGGTAACAAATAAAATAGCTGTTGTTGCGAAAATTTCCCAATAAGGTTTCAGTTGAGGTAATAAAAAAAGCCCTGATATAATTGTATGTCAGGGCTTTTTTTATTCATTCTGGCTCCCCAGGTAGGGCTCGAACCTACGACCTACGGATTAACAGTCCGCCGCTCTGACCAGCTGAGCTACTGAGGAGTTTATGTTTTCGCTTTTAGCGTTGCAAAAGTAATGGCTTTTAGCGAATTTACAATATATTTATACAAAAAATTGAATGAAGCGAATACTCGGCATAGGCAACGCTCTGGTCGATGTGCTTACCCTTATCGATGATGACAGGATTCTTGAAAAGTTCTCATTGCCAAAGGGCAGCATGACTCTGGTGGACTCCGCAAAATCTGAACTTGTAAAACAGGAAACCCGCAACTTTAAAAGCTCCTTTCTTTCGGGAGGATCTGCAGCCAATACAATCCACGGACTTGCAAGGCTAGGTGTGGAAACCGGTTTTATCGGTGCCGTGGGTAAGGATGCGACAGGAGACATATTCGAAAGGGAAATGCAGGAGGCGGGTGTCAGGACAATGCTTTTCAGGCGTGATTCACCGACCGGCACGGCCGTAGCCCTTATTTCCCGCGATTCGGAAAGGACCTTTGCGACTCACCTCGGGGCCGCGGTTGACCTTAACGCCAATGACCTCCTGCCTGAGATGTTTGAAGGGTATGATATACTATATATTGAAGGGTACCTGATATACGACCTGGATCTCGTGGAAACAGCCTGCAGTATGGCCAGGGAAGCTGGTATGAAAGTAGCCCTCGACCTGGCAAGCTATAATGTTGTTGAGGCGAATCTGCAGGGATTTAAAAAGATCACTGAGCAATATGCCGATATCCTGTTTGCCAATGCTGATGAAGCAAAAGCATATACGGGACTGGAACCCGATGAGGCTCTGGATCTCTTTTCTGAGATGGCGGAGATAGTAGTTATAAAAACAGGTGCTGAAGGATCGTGGATCAGGAGGGGAGAGGAGAAATTAAAGGTTGAAGCCCTTCCGGTAGTGTGTATTGACACCACCGGCGCAGGCGACCTGTATGCTTCAGGATTTCTTTACGGATATGCCCATGGGTTTGACCTTGAGAAATGTGGTATTGCAGGTTCACTTCTGGCAGGTAAGATAATTGAAATTGTTGGAGCAAGGCTTGACAGAGAAGCATTTACGAAAATAAGGAGACAGCTTTCAGAGTTATAAAACCATCTTCATAATTAAAAATAAACAGAAAAGTTATCTCGGACAAGATCCTGCCGGATCAGTACTTTGGCAGTTTGTAGCCGTTGTTGTATACAGGTGTGATCAGCTTATTGGCTGCTGATGAAGTGAACCTTTGCTTTGCATTATCCCAGTAAACTCTCTCCCCCGTCCGGTATGCAATATTCCCCATCTGGGCTACCAGTGCCACGCCTTTTCCGATTTCAATTCCGGCATTCAGCTTGTCGGGGGTGTTGTTTTTAATGCAGTCGAGGAAGTTCCTTACATGCAGGTCGAGTCCCACACCGACATTCTGCTGGACCGGCATAGCAGGGATCTTCTCTTTCTCGGGAATCACTTCCCAGCCCCGGCGGTCGAGAACCAGTGTTCCATTCTCCCCGATATACGACATTCCGTGAGGTCTGCTCCAGTTGCCGAGGCCGATACCTATTGTATGTTCCCAGGTCATTGTGAAATCGTTGAAATCATATACGGCGGTCATAGTGTCGGGTGTAACCATATCATCTTCGGGGAAGGCATATTTGCCGCCTATCGCCATAACCGAGGAAGGTACTGACTTGCCCATTCCATAAAGAATATAATCGATCAGGTGAACGCCCCAGTCGGTCATAAGTCCGCCTGCATACTCCCAGTACCATCTCCAGGTAAAATGAAAACGGTTGATGTTGAAAGGGCGTTTAGGTGCAGGGCCGAGCCAGAGGTCGTAATTGACACCCTCCGGAACAGGTGTCTCAGGTACCTTTGGTACTGCACCCTTCCAGTCGACATACGACCACGATTTGCAGGTACGTATGCGTCCGAGCTGTCCTGTCTTTAGATAGTTAATCGCATCGACAAAGTGAGGCTGGCTTCTCTGCCACTGGCCAACCTGAACCATCTTCCCGTGCCTTTTGGTTGCATTGAGCATTATATTGATCTCAGCGATCGAATTTCCTATTGGTTTTTCAACATAAACATGCTTGCCGGCTTCGAGGGAATGCACGAACTGAAGGCAGTGCCAGTGATCGGGTGTGCCAATGATCACTACATCAATATCCTTGTTCTCGAGCATTTTCCGATAATCTTCATACAGCGCCGGTTTGGGCAGGTTAAGCTTAACAAGGTCTTCGGTCCGCCTGTTAAGGACATTCCGGTCGATATCGCACATTGCGACGCATGCCACCTCGGGATTCTTTACGAAGGAAGCGAGGTTACTGTAACCCATACTGTTCCCGCCGATTAGGGCAACCTGGATTTTATCGTTTGGCGATACCCTGCTTCTGGCAGCTGAAAGTCTGTCAAATGGTATTACGGTTCCTGCTGCGAGGACCGATGCTGTTTTGATGAAATTTCTGCGATTCGAGTTCATAATTGCGGATTTAAATAGGATTTGCAAGGTAATGTTTTATCGGTAAAAGAGCAATGAGGCAATATTAAAAAACATTATTCCGCGGGTTTAAAAATTATATCGACCACATCGGCCTTCTTGAACATTTTCTTTGAAATATTCCTGATATCCTTCACCCTGAATGATTTAAGGATTTTTTCATAATTGGCAGGGTCGTCGCTGTTAATCCCGTAACTGTAATACCTTGTAAGGGTACTCATCCAGTAAGCATTATGCTGTTTGTTCTCCTCCCTTGTCTTAAGAAGGTTGGTGACTGCCTTATCGAGATTGACCTGATCGGGACCGTTTTTGATCATATTATCTATCTCATTGTAGATTATTGCTTTGAGCTCATTTGCCCTTGCCGGGTCGCAATCGAAGCTTATTATTGCCTTTCCGGTTTCGTCGGGACGTTTCTGGGCGGAAAGTGACAATCCCACTCCGTAGGTTCCTCCTTCATCCTCCCTTACTTTCTCGGTATAAACTATATCGAGTATTCCCTGGATTACCTCGAGGCCGAGGTAATTCCAGGGTTTATATTTCATGTTATTTGAAAATGAAAGGAATACCGTCGATTTTGGAATGGTAAGGGGGAAGCTTATCTCCCGGGTTATCTTTCCTGACGGCTGAAGTATCTTCCTGTTTATCCAGGACTCGGAACGTCCCCTGGAAGGCAATGATCCTATATACTTCTCTACTGCGGGCATAACATCCTCCTTTTCGATATTGCCCACGATAAAGAAGGTGAATTCATCTGCACCATCGTACCGGTCGGTATATATAGTGCGGATATCATCGAGGGTTATCTTTTCAACACCTTCTTTGTTCAGGATTGCCGTTCTCGGATGGTAGCCTGTAAGGATAAGCGATATGCTGTCGCTTTTCATCTTGTTGGGATCCTTTTCCATGTTCCCAAGCAATGCAGCATACCTTGCAGTGATAGCACCGTGAGCCGTTTCATCGAATCTGGGCCTGGCAAAACGAAGGTAGAGGAGCTGCATCATCGTCTCAAAATCCTTTGGTGTTGAAGAGCCGCTGATCGTCTCGGTTGTTTCCCCGAGTGACAACGCAACAGTTGCCTTTTTGCCTGCAAGCATTTTCTGGAGGGTGATATTATCATAATCGCCTGTACCATACATTGTTATCAGCTGAGGCAGGAGATTGGCAGGAAGTACAAGATCATCTTCGACCTTCGAGATACCTCCGAAGCTGAAAGCAGACAGCAGGACATTATCCTTTTCATATTCGGCTTTCCTGTAGATCACTTTCACATTATTGGAAAGAGTCCACTCTACGGCATCGAACTGAGGAAGCGCCCTTGTGCCAGTTATCTTCGATCCCGCAAGCTCTTCGGTTATCAGTGAATCTTCGAGCTCGTCATCCTCATAGGGTGTGAGCTGACTGACCTTTACCCTTTGCATTATTTCAAGGGCTTCCTGTTCAGAAAGATGAATGATGCCTTCTCCCTCGAGACCCTGCACAATAACAGTTCGGTTAACATCTATCATAAGCTCACGGTATTTTGCAGAGATCTCTTCGGCAGTAATTCCGTCTATCACCATTTTCAGGAACTCATAATCGAATTCGACTGTTGTAAGAGGTTCACCGGTGAGAAAGTAATCCTGCATCCCCTGGATATAGGTGTCGTTCCTGATCTTGTCCTTCTGTTTGTAATAGTTCTCGAATGAAGCCAGCCTGGATGCCCTGGCCCGTGAAAGCTCACCCGGAAAGAATCCGTATCTGCGGGCCCTCTCGGCTTCGGTATATATTGCTTCAAAGGCAAGGGCTCCCTCATTTCTCCTGGCATTGGCGTAAATCGTAAAGGCATCGTAATTCCTTGCATAATAGCTTCCGAAGTTTACAGCTCCCGAGATGAAGGGGGGATTGCTTTTCTGAAGCAGTTCGTTTATCCTGGTGCTCATCATCGAATTCATCAGTTCAATAACGTGGCTTTCGCGGATGTAATTCAGATCTTTTCCTTCCCGGGTAACCGCTCTGTGCAGGGCAACCACCTGGACCGATGTCTGGGGAGCCTCCTTGTCTGTGGCAAGAACATAACGGGTTCCGTCATGAAAAGGGACCTCCTCTTCTTCTCTCGGGAGGGGATCTCTGACCGGTTCAATTTTCGAGAATAACCCTTTGATTTTTCCTTCGACCTCATCGACGTCAAGATCCCCCACAACAGCAATAGCCTGCAGGTCGGTCCTGTACCAGTCGTGGTAAAAATTCCTGAGAGAGCCGTATGAGAAATTTCTTATAACCTCAATATCTCCGATAATATCCCTGTTGGCATAC
>CAYRQY010000191.1:0-1888 GCA_964426435.1 uncultured Rikenellaceae bacterium
AAGAACGCTTGGTTATATCATAGAAATCGTGCAGTCAACAAGTCGTGCAGTCGTGATATAAATAAGATGTTCTGACTTGCCAGCTGTCAACTGTTTCTTTTTTCTTTCTTCGGGCTTAAATGGCTCAGAGCTCAGAGCTCAGGGCTCAGAGTAAGGAATTCTTTATTCTGTCTTCGGACTTCGGACTTAAATGGCTCAGGGCTCAGAGCTCAGGGCTCAGAGTAAGAAATTCTTTATTCCGGCTTCGGGCTTCCGGCTTCGGGCTTCGGGCTTCTTAAGTAACATTTTGCCCTTTTAATTGTTATATTTGCGTCCTGAAAATTAACAATATGGCTGCTAATTTGATACTTGAGAAGCTTAAGGGGGTGAAGCAACGATTCGTGGAGGTAGGCGAGCTTCTTACCCGTCCGGAGGTACTGTCCGACATGAAGAGATATGTGGGGCTTAACAAGGAATACCGGGAGCTTGAACCTATCATTGAGGCATACGAGAAATACAGGCTCACGCTGGCCAATATTTCAAGCGCAAAGGAACTTCTTTCTGTCGAGAAGGATGAGGATATGAGAGAAATGGCCAAGGCCGAGCTCGAGGAGCTTACAAACCAGCTGCCAGGGATGGAGGAGGAGATAAAGCTTCTCCTCCTGCCTTCCGATCCGGAGGATGACAAGAGCGCCATTGTTGAGATCAGGGCAGGTACAGGAGGAGATGAGGCAAGCATATTTGCAGGCGACCTCTTCAGGATGTACACAAAATTCTTTGAGGTTAACGGCTGGGGTACCGAAATAAATCGTTATACGGAGGGAACGGCCGGCGGCTATAAGGAGATTGTAATGAGGGTGTCGGGCCATGGTGTTTACGGAATAATGAAATATGAGTCGGGCGTTCATAGGGTTCAGCGGGTTCCCCAGACAGAGACCCAGGGTCGGATACATACCTCCGCCGCTTCGGTGGTGGTGCTCCCTGAAGCTGATGAATTCGATGTTGAGATAAGAAATGAGGATATCCGCAAAGATACCTACTGCTCATCAGGTCCCGGAGGACAATCAGTAAACACAACCTATTCGGCCATCAGGCTTACCCATGTACCTACAGGCATTGTGGTGACCTGTCAGGATGAGAAATCACAGCTCAAGAACTACGACAAGGCTCTCAAGGAATTGAGAACAAGGCTATATAATCTCGAATACCAGAAATATCTCGATAAGGTGGCTGGCCGGAGAAAGACCATGGTCTCTACGGGCGACCGGTCACCAAAAATCAGAACATATAACTATCCCCAGGGACGAATGACCGACCACAGGATAAACATGACACTGTATAACCTGCCTTCAATACTCGACGGCAACATACAGGATGTTATCGATAAACTGCAAATGGCGGAGAATGCCGAGAGACTGAAGGAGAGCAATATCTAAACAATCATAAATGGATCATACGGAGTTATTCAGAAACATCGTGACAAAGAGGTCGTACCTCTGTGTGGGACTCGATACGGAGATTGAAAAGATACCTCAGCACCTGCTGAAATACAAGGATCCCGTGCTTGAATTCAACAAGCGGATAATAGATGCTACCCAGCAATATGCAGTTGCCTATAAACCCAACCTTGCTTTCTATGAATGCAATGGTCCTGCAGGCTGGGTGACCCTCGGCGCTACTCTTGATTATATCAGGAAAAAATACCCGGGCATTTTCGTTATTGCCGATGCCAAGCGGGGTGATATAGGCAACACATCGAGAATGTATGCAAAGACCTTCCTGGAGAACATGGACTTCGATGCCGTAACCGTGGCTCCCTATATGGGCGAGGACTCTGTACTGCCATTCCTCTCGGTAAAGGATAAGTGGGTGGTGCTCCTCGCACTTACATCCAACAAGGGCGCCGACA
>CAYRQY010000191.1:1898-5455 GCA_964426435.1 uncultured Rikenellaceae bacterium
CCAGTACCATAACGAGGATGGATTGAGACTGTTCGAGCGTGTGTTGTCGGTATCAAAGAAATGGGGCACAACCGATAACATGATGTATGTGGTAGGGGCCACACGTGCAGAGATGCTGAGGGATATCAGGAAAATTGTCCCCGACCATTTTCTGCTTATTCCTGGTGTGGGGGCCCAGGGCGGAAGCCTCGAAGAGGTGTCAAGATACGGAATGACAAATAGATGCGGCCTGCTCGTAAACTCATCGCGCGGGATAATATTCGCTGATGATTCCCGCACTTTTGCCCGCACCGCCGGCGAAAAAGCCCTGGAAATGAAGAACCAGATGGAACAACACCTTGCCGACCGGAAGCTGATCTGAAGATCAGATCGTGCGATCGTGCAATCGTGCTTTGTCAGCCGTAGCTTTCCTCGACCAACGAAGTCGCGTCTCGAGCGACGAAGTTGGTAGCGAAGGCTGGCAATCGTGCAATCGTGCGATCGTGCTATTACCGATTTACTTCGTTCATCGGGACTTCGTCGCGTTGCTCCTCGGCCCCCAAAATCCGCAATCCGCATTCCGCTTCCGCATCGCGGAATTTCGTCGTTTCACTCCTCCAATTCCGAAATGTTTTATTACCTTTAGGTTTTCGCTGTATTAACCCAACCCGTGCTTCCATGAAAGAGGAATTCCTTCATTACCTCTGGAAATACAGGCTTTATGATGCTGATAACCTGTATGATAATAATGGTAATAAAATAACTGTCAGGCATCCCGGAGAGTATAACCGCGATTCAGGGCCCGATTTCTTCAATGCCAGGGTGATAACCGACGGCACTGAGTGGGCCGGTAACGTGGAGATCCATGTAAAGGCTTCCCATTTCTACTCTCACGGACACAATGACGATCATGCTTTCGACAATGTGATCCTGCATGTCGTTGCCGAAAACGACCGGAAAGTCTTCAATGCCGCCGGCCAGGAAATAATCACTGCAGAACTCAGGTACGACCCCTCGCTGTACCGGAACTATACTGACCTGGTAAACAATCCGTCTGTAATTGCCTGCCAGGGCGAGATAAGTTTGATTGACAGCTTCTTTTTACGGCACTGGCTCAATGCCCTCGCCGTGGAAAGAGTGCAGGAAAAATCGGAATCTGCTGGCAGGATCCTTGCGGAGACCGGCAACGACTGGGAAGAAACATTCTATAGGGTGCTGAGCCGCTATTTCGGCTTCAGGGTGAACACCGAACCTTTCGAAATGCTGGCCACAGCCATACCATATAAGATTATAAGGAAACATGCCGACAACAGGTTCCAAGTGGAGGCCCTTCTCTACGGAACCGCAGGCATGCTGGAGGAGAGCCTCTTCAGGGATGCCGTGGCAGACAGGTATTACAGGGATCTTGTGAAGGAGTACAGGATCCTCTCGGCAAAATATTCAATCAAACCCATACACGGCTGGCTCTGGAAATTCTCCAGGCTGAGGCCCGTAAACTTTCCAACAATACGGATCTCCCAGCTTGCGGCGATGCTCTCCGTGGCCGGCGGACTCTTTTCCAGGGTACTCGACGCAAAAGGAACAGAAGAGCTCAGGTCTCTTTTTGAGGTGACAGCTTCCGGATACTGGGATGATCACTATGTTTTCGGCAAGAAAAGCAGGAGCGTTATCAAGAACACCGGGGAGCAGGCTGCCGACATCCTGCTTATAAATGCAGTTATCCCTGCAATCTACACATACGGAAGGGTGCGGGATAACCATGAGTTACGCGAGAGAGCCATCTACTTCCTCGAGGAACTGCCCCCTGAATCCAATTCCATAACAAGAGACTGGGAAAGTGCAGGTATCACGGCGGGGTCTGCCCTGTCGACACAGGCGCTAATACAGCTCCGCAACGAATACTGCAGGAAAAGGCGATGCCTGCAGTGCCGCATTGGCGCAAAGCTTATCAGCTCAGGAAAAGAGCTGAAGAGGGATGAGGAGCTGATGCTGGAACCCTGAATGGCGAAGGGCGCAGAGCTCAGGGCACAGAGGTGCAACGGTACAATGGTGCAGAGGTACAGAGGTGCAATGGTGCAGAGGTACAGAGGTGCAATGGTGCAGAGGTACAGAGGTGCAATGGTGCAGAGGTACAGAGGTGCAGAGGTGCAATGGTGCAATGGTGCAGAGGTACAAAGGTGCAATGGTATAATGGTACAACGGTTCGATGGTATGCAAGGAGCGAACAGTGTAACTCCGTATAAACTTCGTGTAACACTGTGGTTAAATAACCTTTCAGTACGAAAAAGCTTATCAGAAAGCATTTCGGCTTTCTGATCAGTAAACAAAATTTCCGTATTCTGAGGTAATTGTAAGCTTCTTGCCGTCGAAAGTCTCACAGCGGCCAACGATCCGGGCGTCGAGACTGAAGCTGCCGGCTATGGAGATAATCTCTCCGGCACTTTCCCGGTCGGTGTATATCTCGAAACGGTGCCCCATGTTAAAGACCTGGTACATCTCCTTCCACGGGGTGCCCGATTGCTCCCGGATGATCCTGAACACAGGCGGCACGGGAAACATATTATCTTTTATAACATGCAGGTTATCAACAAATTTCATCACTTTGCCCTGCCCGCCTCCCGAGCAGTGGATCATTCCGTGGATCCGGGGACGCATTGTTTCAAGGATCTTCTTAACAACAGGGGCATAGGTGCGGGTTGGGGAGAGAACCATCCTGCCGGCACCTATTCCGGTCTCCCCGACAATATCAGTCACCTTGTGGCTTCCAGAATAAACAAGGTCTTCCGAAAGCGACGGATCGAAACTCTCGGGGTATTTCCCGGCAAGGTACTTGCCAAAAACATCGTGACGGGCAGAGGTCAGACCGTTGCTCCCCATACCGCTGTTATACTCCTTCTCGTAAGTTGTCTGACCCGACGATGCCAGTCCGACAATCACATCGCCGGGAGCTATCCGCTCACAGGTTATTATTTCGTCCCTGCGTGCCCTCGCCACAACAGTCGAATCGACGATTATTGTCCTGACAAGATCGCCCACATCTGCCGTTTCGCCTCCCGTGGAATATATTCCAATGCCAAGGCCGCGCAAATCCTGCAAAACTTCCTCCACCCCATTGATTATCTCAGATATAACCTCTCCCGGAACCAGATGTTTGTTCCTGCCAATGGTTGAAGATAGCAGGATATTATCATAAACACCCACGCAAAGAAGGTCGTCGAGATTCATCACAATAGCATCCTGTGCTATGCCTTTCCATACCGGCATGTCGCCGGTCTCTTTCCAGTATATGTATGCAAGCGACGATTTGGTACCGGCGCCATCGGCATGCATAATATTGCAGAAATCATCATCACCCCCAAGCAGATCGGGGACAATCTTGCAAAAAGCATTCGGAAAAATCCCCTTGTCAATCTTCCCTATTGCCTTGTGAACATCTTCCTTTGATGATGAGACTCCTCTCCTGCTGTATTTCGACTCTGATTCCATGCCTGTTCAATAAAGATCAAAGATAAAAAAATGTCCGCTTGTCATTAAAAATATCTGTCATCGCAGCAATAATAGTTCATCTTATTTACCTT
>CAYRQY010000192.1:0-4283 GCA_964426435.1 uncultured Rikenellaceae bacterium
GGATCTTCAGCCGCGACGAGAAGAAGCAGGACGATATGCGGCAATTCTATAAGAATCCCAAGATAAAATACTTTATAGGCGATGTCCGGAATTTCGACAGTATAAGCAGCGCCATGCACGGGGTGGACTTTGCTTTTCATGCGGCAGCGCTCAAGCAGGTGCCGTCGTGCGAGTTCTTCCCTGCAGAGGCTGTCAGGACAAATGTCCTTGGCTGCGAGAACGTACTGAATGCCGCTCATAAGCATAATGTAAAAAGGGTTGTTACACTCAGCACCGATAAAGCCGTTTACCCGGTTAACGCAATGGGAATGTCAAAGGCACTGAGCGAAAAGATAATGATAGCCCAGTCGAGAAACCTCAACGGATCAGGTATTATCTTCTGCGGTACAAGGTATGGTAACGTTCTGGCATCAAGAGGTTCAGTGGTCCCGTTATTTGTGCAGCAAATAAAGAACAACCAGCCAATAACGGTTACCGACCCAAACATGACCAGGTTCCTTATGACCCTGGAAGAGGCTGTTGAGCTTGTCCTTTTTGCTTTCCAGAACGGACATAATGGCGATCTTTTTGTGAAGAAATCGCCGGCCGCCACTATTGAAACCCTCTCCCGGGCAATAAAGGAACTCTATAATTCAGATGTTCCCATAAAGATAATAGGTACACGTCATGCAGAGAAGCTATACGAAACCCTGGTAAACAGGGAGGATATGGCCAAAGCCATTGATGAAGGAGAATTCTTCAGGGTTCCGGCCGATACCCGTGATCTTAATTATAACAAGTATTTCACAGAAGGAGAAGCAAAAGTCTCCGAAGCCGAGGAGTATAATTCGCATAACACCCGCAGGCTGAATCTTGAAGAAACAAAAGAACTCCTGTTAAGGCTCAGAATGATACGCGAAGATGTGCTGGGAGAGAAGCAGGAACAGATGTATGAACCATAAGAAAGTTCAAGGTTTCAGGTTCCAGGTTTCAAGTTCCATGTTCCAGGTTTAATAAGGCATTGACCTCATGGAACCTTGAACCTTGAACCTTGAACCTTGAACCTTGAACTTGGAACCTGGCGCCTCGAACTATCAAATCTACCAAAAACAAACAGTGACCAGCATCGGCATTACCGGCCAAACCGGCTTCATCGGCACTCACCTCTATAACTTCCTCGGACTTCAGAAGGACGAAGTAATCCGTATTCCTTTTCAGGATGATTTCTTCTCTGATCCCATGAAGCTGGAGGATTTCGTCAGGCAGTGCGATGTGATAGTTCACCTGGCGGCGCTCAACAGGCATAACGAGCCGCAGGTTATTTATGATACCAATATTGACCTTGTTAAGAAACTGATTTCAGCCATTGATAATACAGGATCAAAACCACATATACTATTCTCATCCTCCACACAGGAAGAACGAGATAATGTATTTGGACGCTCAAAGCGTGCAGGCAGGGAAATGCTTACGGAATGGGCCATAAAAAACGGGACTCTCTTTACCGGGATGATCATACCGAATGTATTCGGACCCTTCGGTAATCCCTATTATAATTCGGTAGTGGCAACATTCTGTCATCAGCTTACTCACGGCGAGGAACCACGGATCGAAGTTGATGCTCAGATAAAGATCATCTATATAGGCGACCTTGTGAGAATAATATATGAAGCAATTAGTAGCAGAACAGGCAATAGTGAATTCAGGGTGCCTCATTCAAACGAGATAAAAGTTACTGAGATACTTGAAAAACTGCTCGGCTTTAAATCACTCTATTTAGAAAATGGGATCATACCCGATCTTGATGACCCGTTCGAAAGGGACCTCTTCAATACCTTTGTTTGTTACATGGATATTGAGAATCATTTCCCTGTTAAGCTTAAGCAGAGCACCGATGAAAGAGGTTCGTTTGTAGAGACTGTAAAACTTACCAGCGGCGGACAGGTATCATTTTCCACAACAAAACCAGGAATAACAAGAGGGAATCATTTCCATACTAGAAAATCCGAGCGTTTTGCGGTGATCAAAGGAAAAGCGCTGATACAGCTCCGCAGGATCGGCACGGATAAGGTCCTTAACTTCGAACTCGACGGCAATGAACCCGCCTACGTCGATATGCCGGTATGGTATACTCATAATATCACCAACATTGGCGACGAGGATCTTTATACAATTTTCTGGATAAATGAGTTCTTTGATCCGGCCGATCCGGATACCTTTTTTGAAAAAGTTTGAAATAATCAAAAATGACAGAAGCAAAACTTAAGGTACTTACCGTTGTTGGTACCAGGCCAGAAATAATACGTCTTAGCCGCGTTATGTCTTTGCTCGACCAGCACGTGAACCATATCATTGCCCATACCGGTCAGAACTACGACTACGAACTGAATGAGATCTTCTTCAGAGATCTTGAGCTCCGGAAGCCCGATTATTTCCTTAATGTTGATGTATCATCCCTCGAAGCCTCAGTCGGAGATATTATTCGCAAATCCGGAGAACTGCTAAGAAAAGAAAAACCTGATGCTTTGCTTGTCCTGGGCGACACCAACTCCTGTCTCTCTGCCTATATGGCCAAAAGGCTTCACATTCCCATTTTCCATATGGAAGCCGGCAACAGGTGTTTCGATTTCAACGTCCCTGAAGAGATCAACAGGCGTCTGATAGACCATATATCCGATTTCAACCTTGTCTACACCGAGCACGCCCGCCGTCATCTCATCTCCGAAGGCCTCCCGCACCGCCGCATTTACCTCACCGGCAGTCCGATGTACGAAGTCCTCAGTCACTACAGACCAAAAATAGACTCTTCAATAATATTACACGATCTGGGACTGGTAACAGTTGGCAGTAGGCAATTGGCAGTAGGCAAGGAAGAAAATCACAAATCAAAAATCACGAATCACAAATCACAAATCAAAGGAGCCTACTTTCTCGTCTCGACACATCGTGAAGAGAACGTCGACAATCCAGACAATCTCAAAAGCATACTAACCATCCTCAACCTCCTGGCCATAAAATACAAAGTCCCAGTTATAGTCTCAACTCATCCCCGTACGAGAAAACGTCTCCAGGGGATGAAAGATATAACCCCTGATCCTCTTATACAGTTCCTCAAGCCCTTTGGATTCACCGATTATGTTCACCTGCAGATGAATGCCTTATGCACCATCTCCGACAGCGGAACCATAAGCGAGGAATCAGCCATTCTGAATTTTCCGGCGATCTCCCTCCGCAACTCCATGGAGCGTCCGGAGGCTCAGGATGCAGGAACAATAATACTCACAGGCTTTGATCCGGATAACGTCCTTGCTTCTGTTGAACTGGCTATCAAAGAGCACAACTCCGGCACCAAAAAGCAGGTCCCTGCCGACTACCAGGTACCCGACACCTCCTGGCGAGTGCTTAAGCTTATCCAGGGCCTGGCAGGATTGTCGAATAAGTGGCATGGAGTCGTGTAGTGGCGCAGGCTTTGCCAGCCATAGTCCCGATTATCGGGACGACGGCTGGGCGCAGAGCGAGTTAGAAGTTAGAAGTAAGAAGTTCTGAGTTTGGCGAACCGAGGAGCCGAGGAGCATAGCGACAAAGTTCCGTGAAACGGAAAGAGCGACGAAGTTCCGTGAAACGGAAGAAGTGAGACAATCCCGCCCAGCGGGAGCCTAAAGTGCCTAGAGTAAACGATATGAACTCTGCCAAAATCTGAGAAAAATCACAATTCACAATTCACAATTCACAAATCACAAATCTTCTTTGAAGAAGCTCCTCGTAACCGGCTCCGCAGGCTTTATCGGCTTTCATCTCGTTAAAAGACTGATGGATGAAGGATATCAGATCGTGGGCGTAGACTCGCTGAGCGATTATTACGACGTTCGGCTTAAGCAGTCAAGACTCGATGAACTGGACAAATATCATTCAGAAAACTCATCGGGAACAGGTTCCTCGTACAGGTTTATTAAGCTTGATATCTCAGACAAAGAGCCCCTTTCGGAATTATTTAGAAGCGAGAAATTCGATTATATCTTTCATCTTGCAGCACAGGCAGGAGTCCGCTATTCTCTCAAAAACCCGCAATCATACATTGATAGCAACATCCAGGGATTCTTTAATATACTTGAAGCCTGTCGTGCGTATATGCCGGAGCACCTGATCTTTGCATCATCAAGCTCGGTATACGGATTAAACGGACAGTTACCCTTTTCAGCAAGTCATCATTCCGATCACCCGGTGAGTCTCTATGCAGCCACCAAGAAAGCCGACGAAATGATGGCTCACTCTTATTCTCACCTGTTCAGGATACCGGTTACCGG
>CAYRQY010000192.1:4293-5451 GCA_964426435.1 uncultured Rikenellaceae bacterium
GTTTTTTTACGGTGTACGGCCCCTGGGGCCGACCCGATATGGCCTGCTTCAGTTTTACAAAAAAGATATTGGCCGGAGAAGCTATTGAAATCTATAATAACGGAGACCTGAGCCGCGACTTTACCTATATCGACGATATAGTAAATGCTCTGGTTTTATTGACAAACAGAGCTCCGGCAGAAGATCCTTCATTCAATACCCTTTTGCCCGATCCCTCCGTTTCTTCGGCACCATATAAGATATTCAATATCGGCAACAACTCTCCTGTAAAACTTTTGGACTTTATCCGGATCCTTGAAGATACTATAGGGATAAAAGCAAAGAAAATCTTCCTTCCAATGCAACCGGGTGATGTCCATACCACATATGCTGATATAGATGACCTTACAAAGCTAACCGGTTTTCGTCCTGTAACCTCAATTGAGACAGGGCTTAAAAGGTTTGTAGAGTGGTATAGAGATTATTATAAGCCGGAGTCTAAATTATAGAATACTGAATATTAGATTATTATGAACATTGCTGTTGTCGGTACCGGTTACGTAGGACTCGTCTCGGGAGCCTGTTTCGCTGAGATGGGGGTTGAAGTAACCTGTGTTGATGTTGATCAGAAGAAGATAGATAACCTTAAGAAGGGAGTAATCCCTATTTATGAACCGGGACTTTCAGAAATTGTTCAAAAAAACACCGAGGCGGGAAGACTCCGTTTCTCAACAAACCTGGCTGAATGTCTTGATGGCGTAGAGGTTGTCTTTCTTGCAGTGGGAACGCCTCCGGGAGAAGATGGTTCTGCAGATCTGAGCTATGTGCTTGCCGTTGCCGAGGAGATAGGCAAGAGTATGAACAATTATCTGCTTGTAGCCAATAAAAGCACGGTACCTGTTGGAACTGCAAAGATGGTGGAAGATGTTATTAACAAAGAGCTGAATGCCAGGGGAAAAACAATTGAGTTCGATGTAGCCTCCAATCCTGAATTCTTAAAGGAGGGCTCAGCGATAAAAGACTTTATGAGTCCTGAGCGGGTGATAGTCGGTACCGGTTCTGAAAGAGCGAAAGAGATTTTTGATCGTCTCTACAGGCCCTTCATGCTTAATAATTACCGGGTCATACATATGGATATTGCTTCAGCTGAGATGACCAAATATGCATCAAATGCGATGC
>CAYRQY010000193.1:0-5397 GCA_964426435.1 uncultured Rikenellaceae bacterium
CATCTATGAACGCGCTCAGAAAACAGGCAGAACGGAAAAGCTGATGGAGGTTCTACCTCCCCTCGACTGGTGCAAAACAGGAACTGAAACCTGGGGTGATGTTATCAGCCAGGTCAGAAAAGCTGGCAGTGGCAAATTCATCAGGAGTCTGTTCTCCAGTGATAAAGGTAAGAGATCAGCCGTTTGGGAGAGTGTTTTCAGAACAGTAAGACAGCCGGAATGGTGGAAGGGCGATTCTGATTACCACTCTCCGGGCTACACAGAACCGGTTACGGACCTGGAAAGCCGGTTGAAGGCAGGTGAGTTTGTCGTAGCCACTGAGGTAGCCCCTCCCCTGGGGTCAGGTACGGAAAAACTGGTCAGGGACATTGAGATGGTAAAACCTTTTGTGACAGCCATCAACTTCACCGATGCTTCATCAGCCACTCCAAAAATGTCCGGCATGGCATGCTGCGGCATTGCTGCCGGACATGGGGCAGAACCGGTGCTTCAGATAGCATCGCGCGACACAACAAGGAACAGCATTCAGTCGATGGCACTGGGAGCTTCTGCCTTGGGTATAAGGAATATTCTCTGTATTACAGGTGATAATCCAATAACAGGTCCTTCCCCGGTCAGCAGCATGAATTTTGTGGATCTCGATTCGGTGCAGATGCTGTGGATACTCAGAAGAATGAGGGATGAAGGAGTATATCTCGATGGAAGGAGTATCAAAATCCCTCCACGGTTTTTTCTTGGAGCAGCCACCACACCGTTTGCATCAGCTCCTGAGCTTCAGGCAGTAAGAGATCACAAGAAGGTAAATGCGGGTGCACAGTTTTTCCAGACCAACATAATCTTTGAGCCCGACAGGCTGGACCTGTGGTTCGAGCAGCTCGACAGAAGGAATATTCTTGACAAAGTATTTATTCTTGTTGGTGTGGCTCCCCTGAGAAGCTATAAAACTGCTCTTTATCTGCACAACTGCATACCGGGAATAAACCTCCCCGGGAAAATTCTTTCGAGAATGGAAAAAGCCGGGGACTCGGCACCGGAAGAGGGTATTGCGATCGCTCTTGAGATAATTGATTCCCTGAAGAACAGAAAAGTGGTGAACGGAATTCATCTTATGACACTTGGATGGGAGTCATCGGTTGGTCGCATAGTAAAAGATGCCGGATTAAAAGAAAAGGTGAATGAGGAACGCAAGGTTTCAATTTGACTTCAGCCAGCTCAATATTCCTGTTTCTCAGATCGAAAGCATTCTCGGATACAGTGAAGGAGAATCCCATCAGGGGGTGGCTGAGATTATAGAGGAAATACTCCATGAGATCCCGAAATTATGTGACATCAGGGCTGAATACCATATTTTTTGGGTAACAGGCTTCAATAGCTCTGAAAAAACTTTGACCCTGAACCGGGAAGTCTTCCGGATCGGAAAGCTCATATTCGGTCAGCTCCGGAAATCAGAGATTATTGCAATTTTTCTGTGCAGCGCCGGAAGGGGTACGAACGAGGCCGGCCGCAGGGCTATTAAAGAGGGAGATCTTCTCAGGGGATATATCTATGATATTGTGGGAAGCGAAATTGTTGAAGCTGCAGCAGACCTGATGCAGGAGACGCTTGAGAAATCGATGGCTGAAGAGCATCTCCTTATCACAAACAGATACAGCCCCGGCTACTGCGGCTGGGACGTTTCGGAGCAGCATAAGCTGTTCAGCTTCCTGCCATACAATTTCTGCAATATCCGGCTTAATGAATCCGCGCTTATGGATCCTGTCAAATCAGTCAGCGGTTTCATCGGTATCGGCAGAAATGTCAAAAAACTCGCCTATAATTGCAGTCTTTGCGACATGGAGAATTGCATTTACAGACGCGACAAAAAACTTTAACTACAGTGATTTGTATTTCTCAAACTCTGCAGCGATGCTGGCCTCGGTGTGAGTGCCTGAATGCACAATGACCCTGTACCTCAGTTTAAGCGTTGTTCCTTTCTTCATGAAAGTCTCCTCACCGTTTTCGGGCCAGTACATGGGGGTGGGTGATATAAATCCGTAATCCCTTGTAAACCAAGGAGAAGGATACCATGGGTTTGAAGGGTGCTGCATGATGGCCACTCCTTCAGTAACATTACCAACTTTGCCATAGTAATCAACCCAGGGCGATCTTGCCCCGAATGTCTCCTTCTCACCTCTGGCTCCTTCTGCATTGATCATTGTGCCTCCGTTTGCAACAGCAAGGCCGGCTGCCATCCTGGCGCTGAAGAGAGAATGATTGGTCCTGAGTATGCTCACATCCATCAGCATCTCCATGGTAATCTCAACATCCATCACAATTTTGTCTGCAGAAGGGGAGGTGATGACATACCGTCGGGTATCTTTTATTGGTGAAAGGGCTCCCGGGCGGCTCCAGATACATTCGTCGGCAATAACCACTCTATCGCCTCCTTCTTTCTCTATGCGGGCATTTACGGAAATGATTCTTCCCCGCTCCAGTCCCTCCTGCCAGTAGTTACCACCATTCACCATATCGCATCCGAAAAAGAGGGATGTATGATGGGGATAGACAGCGTTCCGCATCGATGTTACCGAACCTCCTGAAGCAGGACCATTCAGGGGATAGAAGAACGGATACTTCTCATCATCTGAGAATACATAGCTTGTAAAGAACCTTCCGTCTATGGTCACATGGATTTTTGACCCGACCTTCTCCGCATTTATTTTAGCACCAAAGACAGGATAAAACAAAGATGTAAAAAGGAAGGGCAGGAGCGAAATAATCAGTCTCCGCTTCATTATCCCTGAATTTTGATATAGTCGGTTCCGTACGGCTTGCGCTGCGGTCTGGAAAGCCATCTGTTTGCTTCATCATCATTCAGGAACACCTCCTTCACAGGATCCCAGTCGAGTTTCCGGCCAAGTTTCATGGCTATATGGGTTATCAGGCAGATGGTGCAGGCCCTGTGGCCCTCCTCGACAGGAGAAATGGGCTGCTTTCTCGATTTGATACAGTCGAGCCAGTTGCCATGGTGCTCAGCGCTCTCGTAAAGATGTATCTCGTTGGGTCCGATGACTGAGGTAAGTATTTTCGGATCGCTGGCGCTCAGGGCTTTAACATTTCTCTCAGAGGCTACGGGATCGCTGGGAGTCACTGAGTAGTCTCCCCGGGTGACAAATATCCAGCCTTCTGTTCCCTCGTACAGTATTCCGTTGGGATAGCCGCCGCTTGTGAGCATTGTTATACCATTTGCATATTCAGCCTTCGACATGAAATCGCCGTGTACATCCCACAGTCCTGATTTCGGGAACTGAGCCACTGCTTCCACCGAAACGGGTCCGGTGAGTTCCGTATCCATACCCCACGCGGCCGAATCGAAATGATGCTGCCCCCATCCTGTTATCATACCAGCGCCGAACTGTTCGCACCTGAGCCAGCCGGGCCGGTCGGTGATGCTGTTCCGGGGATGGACCCTGATTTCGGTATAATAAACCTCAGGTGTTGAGCCCAGCCATCCGTCGTAATTCAGGTTTGCCGGTACCGGCTGCGGCGGGGCTTCCGGTCCCGCAGGATCCCCCGGCAGGCCGATCTTCACGGTATGAAGCCTGCCGATCCTTCCGTTCCGTACCAGCTCTGCCGCGTACCTGAACTGTGGTGATGAACGCTGCTGAACACCAACCTGGAGGATAACCTTCCGCTTTCTCACGACATCGCTGAGGAGCCTTCCCTCCCTGATAGTTAGCGATGTGGGTTTTTGCAGGTAAATATCCTTGCCGGCAAGGGCTGCCTCGATTGCCGGTTGTGAGTGCCAGTGATCTGGCGTCGATATAATTACGGCATCGATATCCTTATTTGCAATAAGGTCGTGATAATCGTCATAAGTCTTTACATCGACATATCCCTTTTTACCGGTCTTTTTCGTATAGAAATTCTCAACAAACTCCTTTCCTTTTGCCAGCCTGGCTGAATCATAATCGGCAACCGCAGTTACCCTTGCGGTTTCATATTTCAATGTCTCGGCCAGATCGTGAGTCATAGCGATCCTGCCAAACCCTATCTGACCGATGTTGATCATATCGCTCGGAGGATTCTTCCCAAGAACCGAAGAAGGTACTATAACTGGAAAGGCAAAAGTCCCGGCAGTGACAGCCAAGGTTTTCGAGATGAATTTTCTTCTTTTCATGGTGATGGATATCAGGTTAGTATTTCTTTCGGATGTTATTTCAATATTTCTTTATCCTTATCCTGGGAGGATTCGCATAATACCTCCAGGCACTCTCAGCCTTCTCCGCTGTAATAGGGCCGTTATAAATCAGGAACCTGTAATTGAGGGCATATTTTCTTCCGGGCAGGAGCAGCCAGTCAGTATCCTTTGTCGGGCTGAAGTTAACGAACATATCTCCCCTGTCGTACTGGTTCTCGGGCCAGACCCTCAGCGGTTCAGGGAAGTTGTAGTTTGTGGGGAATGACATCATTACGACTCCTGCAAAGGCATCGTCAATCTCTCCCTGCACCATGCACCACTTTGCCTTGCTTCCGTCAGCATCCTTCCTTGTCATCCCCTCCGAGGTCAGAACAATGCTGTTCTTGTTGTTCCATTTTTCAGTTGTCCTCCATCCCAGTCCGGCATACCGGTATTCCAGTATCCTGAAGGGTGATTCATCAGCACAGTTGAGCTCAAAGGTGAGATCAACAACGAAAAAAGGCTGGTCTTCCTGAGGCCGGTAGACTCTTACTCCCTGCAGTTCTTTCAGTGCAACTTTCTCAGTTCCCGTCTTCCTGAAAACGACGTGTTCGTGCAATGCCCTGAGCTCTGCAAATACAGGACCCCTCTGGATGCTGGCAAAACCGGCAAACCGGACAGTTCCCTGCTTTGAATTAATGTTCCAGAAGTCGACCACCTCTCCCTCATACTCAACCTGTGTCCATGGGTTCCATATCCCGTAATGATGATAATGATCGGGGGGCTGGATGCGTGTCAGGATCTGACCGTCAGGTGCCCACAGGGGATGTATGAAACCACTCCTCCTGTAGGCGGTGTCGACGCCTGGCGGAGGATAAACCGTGCTGAAATAATACCGCAGGAGATTCCTCTCTCCGCTGCTCAGAGTCAGTGACCCGTCTTTTGCCACTGCGTCCATTTCGGGATAGTTACCGGATCTTTCCCTGACAAGCTCAAATAAATGCTTTTCACCTTTGCCGGTGCCTGTCGGGACAATCCAGCAGAGATGTCGTGATGCGCCCTGGTCGATCTGGAAAGGAACTGCATTTTTCAGCCTGCCGCTGATATGGTAAAGATTCAGAAGGGTGTCTGAAGAATGGGTAATTTCATCCAGGTCAATACTCACAGGTATTGAAAGACCGAAGGTGGGTTCGGAAAATGCCACCTCTATTGAAGCGATTCTCTGACTGTAGCTTTCC
>CAYRQY010000194.1:0-5389 GCA_964426435.1 uncultured Rikenellaceae bacterium
CGAATGTTTCCTGTACTTCCTGAGAAAATTCGGTGTTACTATCCCGACCTTGGTAAGGAAGAAAACGATTATCGGAAGCTCGAAAATTATCCCCGTGGCAAGGCAGATCGACGAGATGGTCCCGATATAGGATCTTACATTTATTGTATTTGTTACCTCTGCACTCACCTGGTACGATCCCAGAAAATGGATCGAAAGGGGTGTAAGCATGAAATATCCGAACAGGACACCCACGAAGAAGAGCATTGAGGCTATCAGGACGGCTCCCCGTGCGTGCTGTGCTTCGTTGTTATAAAGGGCCGGCTTGAAGAATTTCCAGAACTCCCACAGGATAAAAGGAAATGCAAGAATAAGGCCGGCAATCATCGATACTGCAATATGGGTTGTGAGCTGACCCGACATCTTTATATTTATCAGCTCAAGGGGCCTGGTATTGATGCACAGCAGCTTTGTATTGACCAGCTCACCGAGCTGGCAGAGTATCCGGTTGGTAAAGAATCCCGAACTTTTGGGAGCAAGAATAACATGGTCAAAAATGATGTTCTTGAAAACGAAGGCTGCTATCATAAGCACCACCACAGCCGCTATCGACCTGATAATATGCCATCTCAGTTCCTCAAGATGCTCGAGGAACGACATTTCACCTTCACCTGTTTTACTCTTCCTTCTACCCTGAGATGCCATTACAATAATGTGTTAACGACGCAAAAATTACAGCCTGTAAAGATGATAAATCTTATTTAGCAAAACAATATCAATTTATTTTCATCAAAAAAATCGACTTCTGATTCTATTGTCAATTCATTTTTGTTAATATTATAAAAAATCAGGTTTTCTATTAAGAAATTATTTAACTTTATATAGATTGTTGAACCGAATAATTTGCAGAAGGTAATTTCCGGAGGGGCGAAAAATGGAGAGGGATATAATTATTCATGATTATTTAAAGAAGTATTTTGGTTTTGACACCTTTAAGGGCAACCAGGAGGAGATAATAAAGAATATTCTCTCGGGGAGGGATACATTTGTTCTAATGCCGACAGGCGGAGGCAAATCGCTTTGCTATCAGCTTCCGGCAGTGATGAAGGAAGGTACAGCTATAGTAATTTCACCGCTGATAGCCCTGATGAAGAATCAGGTTGATGCGATGCGCAACTTCAGCACCGACGACGATGTTGCTCATTTCCTCAATTCCTCGCTCACAAAGACTGAGAGCAACAGGGTAAAGAAAGATGTCCTGTCAGGCAAGGCAAAGCTTCTTTATGTTGCACCTGAATCCCTTACCAAGGAAGATAATATTGAGTTTCTGAGAAATGTTGGAATCTCATTCTATGCAATCGATGAAGCTCACTGTATTTCGGAGTGGGGACACGATTTCAGGCCGGAATACCGGAGGATAAGACCTATTATAGATACCATCGGCAGATCACCTATAATTGCCCTTACTGCAACAGCCACCCCAAAGGTCCAGCACGACATACAGAAGAACCTTGGAATCCTAGAAGCAGATGTTTTCAAGTCATCGTTCAACAGGCCCAATCTCTATTATGAGGTGAGGTCCAAACAGGATGTAACGAAGGAGATAATAAAGTTCATAAAGAATAATCCGGGGAAATCGGGAATCATCTATTGCCTCAGCAGGAAGAAGGTTGAGGAAATAGCCGAGAGCCTGAAGGTTAACGGTATAAAAGCCCTGCCTTACCATGCAGGTATGGATTCTGCCACGAGAACGTCAAACCAGGATAAGTTCCTGATGGAGGAGGCTGATATCATAGTGGCTACCATAGCCTTCGGCATGGGGATTGATAAACCCGATGTTAGGTTTGTAATTCATTACGATATTCCGAAGAGCCTCGAAGGCTACTATCAGGAAACCGGAAGAGCCGGCCGCGACGGAGGAGAGGGTAACTGTATTGCATATTACAGCTACAACGATATTCTCAAGCTCGAGAAATTCATGCAGGGGAAACCGATAGCGGAACAGGAGATCGGCAAGCAGTTGCTGCTTGAGACCGTCTCCTATGCCGAATCCTCCGTTTGCCGCAGAAAACTTTTACTTCATTATTTCGGGGAAGAGTACCATAAGGAAAACTGTGAAGCATGTGACAACTGCCTGCATCCCAAGGCACAGTTCGAAGGAAGCGAAGCTATTGTAAACGTTCTTGAGACTGTCCTTGCAGTAAAGGAAAAATTCAAGGCCGATCACATTGCCAATATCCTTTCGGGCAAGGTAACATCCGCGATAAAATCGTACAAGCATCACAAGATTGAGTACTTCGGCATAGGCGAGGAGAGGGACGAGAAATACTGGAACATGGTTATCAGACAGGCCCTGATAGCAAAATTCCTTACAAAGGACATAGAGAATTACGGCTTGCTCAAAGTCACTAAGAGCGGCCTCGAGTTCACCGAGAACCCGACCTCTTTCATGCTGGCCGAGGACCACGACTATGCTGACACCTCTGATGAGGAGAATGCCTTTGGTGCGCGTACTGCCGCCGTTGACGAGGAGCTCTTCAGCATACTTAAAGACCTGAGAAAGAAGATCTCCAAACAGAAAGAGGTGCCTCCGTTTGTAATCTTCCAGGATCCTTCACTCGAGGATATGGCAATCCAGTACCCGGTAACAATCGAAGAACTTCAGAACATATCGGGAGTAGGTGCCGGGAAGGCACAAAGATACGGCAGGGAGTTTGTCGAGATCATAAAGAAATACGTAGAGGAGAAGGAGATTATCAGGCCCCTCGACATGGTGGTGAAGTCTGTTGTGAATAAATCGGGAATAAAGGTTTATATCATACAGAGCATCGACATGAAAAGGCCTCTTGAGGATATTGCCGAAGCAAAGGGTCTGGAGATGGATGAGCTTATCAATGAGATTGAAGCAATTGTTAATGCCGGTACCCGGATCAACCTCGACTATTATATCAATATGTACATGGATGAGGAGAGGCAGCACGACATCTATTCTTACTTCAGGGAGGAAGCTGAATCTGATTCGCTGGAGGAGGCAATGAAAGAGCTGGGAAACGAGTTTGAGGAAGAGGAGATAAGGCTGATGAGGATTAAGTTCCTCTCGGAGATGGGGAACTGAACGATCCGGATCCGGGAAACAAAACCGCATACAAGGTCACTGCAAAAACATAGAAAGGATAGATTATCTGCGATGGGAGAAACCATCGCATAAGCTTTTTATGCGAATATCTCCCTGCGGTATTATTAATGATAAGGAGATCCGGCACCGACTTAATGACAAAAACCACTGCGAGAACCGGCAGATAATCAGGTCTTGTGAACAGGACAGCAAGAAGGCCGAACTCAAATAGTATCGTGAAAAATGTCACAATACCAAGCAGAATGGTGAACCGGTCACGATAAGCCCCTGCCTTTGATATCCACCTGGCTCTCTGCCTCAGGAAATGGTCAATCCGCGGCGACATGGCAGTTGTCACGGCAGCTGCAGGCGACTCGAGCCATTTTATCCTTTTCGTGCCGCTCATTTTTATGCTGTGCATCAGGAAAATATCATCTCCGGAGGCTATGTCGAACCGAAGCTCACCTTTATGCTTTTCGTAGGTCTCCCTTGTGAATGCGAGGTTAGCTCCATTGCACATTACCGGATGACCGGCGGTTGCAGTACCGGCAGTTACACCCTGCAGACTCAGAAACTCCATTTCCTGGAATCTCCCGAAGAAACCGGGAGTCCTGCGGGGCAGGACAGGTGATATGATCAGGCATGGTTCATGTTCAGTATAATATGAAGCAATGGCAGATATCCACCCAGGTCCCATACGGCAGTCTGCATCGGTGGTAATGATCAGATCCCCCTGAGCCTTACCAACACCTGTCCTGATGGCATGTTTTTTGCCTGATCCTTCGTTGACGATGACCTTCAGGTTATTCAGCCGCCTGAAGGCAGACGCAAGCCCGGGAGTAATATCATCGGAATTATCATCGACAACAAGCACCTCAAATAATTCAGAGGGATAGGACTGTTCTGCCAGTGAATCCAGCAAACCTTCAATGTTATCCGACTCGTTGCGGCAGGGTACAATAACCGATACAAACAACTCCGGCACCTTCCCGGATTGCCAGGGTACAGTTTTCTGCAGATGCCTGTAAATATAAAGGAGAAGGATCAGGTATGGCAGGATTGCTATCGTTAAGAGCCATTCCATTTCAGTGACTTCAGCTACCTGTTTGAAATGAGATTTAAAGGTATTTCCTGTATCTCTTAATTCTGTGGAATGTCATATAATTGGCATCATGCTGATTATTTGCCCCTCCCACACCGTCGTCGTATGCTGTACGCGAAACGAAAATAATATCCCTCCCCTCAAACTGCCAGTCGACGTACTGGAATCCGTGCCTGGTCATATCGGGATGCTGCAGGACGATCTTCCTTACTTCCCAGTTGATCAGGTCTTTTGAACTGCATAAAGCCTGAGTGTTTCTTGTTCGTTCAGGGTTCCTGTTCCTGAATTCAGGAGGAACATAGTTTGCGAAGGTGAGATAAAGTCTGGTTTTCGGATCATATCTTATTGAGAATTTCTTGCAGCCTCCCGGGAAATCGATAAACCCTGTCCGGCTGTCGAAAGTTGCCGTTTTGCCGTCACTGCTTATATTTATTATGGCTGCCTTTTCATTGCCTCCGATTCTGTAATCGGCACGCAGTATATTCACTACCTCTCCTTCAGGTGTCAGAACTGCATTACCCTCGAGCCAGCCCCCGAAATTGCCATCGAGCCAGGTGGAATCGTACCTCAGGGTATTGCTTACAATCCAGTTTTCAGCAGCCAGCAGATCAGCATCTTCGGGTATTGACATCATAAACGAACCGAACATCCTGCCCCAGCCCTTGTCAGGGCCCATCGAATCTTCGAATGCCCTCCATAGCTTCCCGGAATGCCTGAGAACGGGCATGGGGGCAGTATGGTAACTGCCGCTGAGTATCAGACCGCTCTTATCATCCCTGGGCTCACTCCATGTTAACCCGCCATCTGCCGACTTTCGTATGATTAGGTTGCCGTAGTGCTTATATGTGCCCATTATGTAGAGGTCCCCGTTGTGGACGAAAAGGTTTGACCAGAACTGTCCGTTTATTTCGGATATCTGCTGCCAGTTTTTCCCTTTGTCGGTCGACCGGTAAATACGGGTCACTGCCCTTTCGTATTCGGTTGAGCCGGGGCCGAAGAAATCGTGTGATGCAACATAAGCACCCGATTGAAGTATACAGATGCTGGGCGAACCAAGGTATTTCCTGTCTGAAGAGGGGCTGTGAGCTATAACCGTGCCCGGAACACCCTGGGCTGAACCGTTGACAAAGTGACAGGCAATAATAGCCAAAACAACAAACAACTTCTTCATAATTAATCCCTTTTAGTTCTTA
>CAYRQY010000195.1:0-5299 GCA_964426435.1 uncultured Rikenellaceae bacterium
AGAATGTTAGAAAATAAAACCGCACTAATTTTGGAGAGCGTCACAAGTCAGGAAAAGGTACTCCCGGGGTAATGTCCCGTGGTGCGATCCAGCACGAAGTGCCGTTTTGTTCCAGGATGGAACATACAGTGTCAGCAGCAGTCTTGTCGACGCTGGAGTAGCTTATGAAAACGTCGTGTGCCATTGATCGGTCAGTGTTTAGTTTTTATAAATTTAAAAAAGAATAGGATACGAGGCAAATAAAAATGATCCTCCTTCGTACTGAGTTCTCTATACTATGGAGGATAAAAGAATAGGAGAAGAGGGGAAGGGGAGAAAGGGAGAGGGGGAATACAAGGAGTTCCGTTATGTGCGGTGACGGAATTCTGTAAAGCGGAACTGGGAAAGAAATGTGTATATTTGTAATGATCGCTGCATTTAGAGGATGTATTCATTTTATAGAAAAAGGTGGCATAACATTTCATTATGATATCCCGGACGTGTTTATTCACTGCCAGGGAAATATTTTGTTACAATGAAATCATGTCATGTATATCCCCCCAATCAGGATCATTATCTGCAATAATCCGGTCATACAAATCAGCAGTTACCAGGAATGCCCGCTTGATAAATGTTGATTTTTCATGGCAATCACGGTTCTATGATACCATTATTTGCACAAACGGACAATTATCCCGGATCAGGCAATATATCAGGAATAATCCAATAAAATGGGTGTAAAATGGTTCGTTACATGCAACGAACCTGCAATTAATCCATTATACCATGGCACCATGACACCCCCATGCCGCTGATCCTTTAAACCCCTGCACTGCTATGTTTTCCGCCTACCGTGGAGAAGGATTATTGTTGTCTGAACCGCAGCAAATGTTCTCCGCTTTCCAGTTCAACAACGGGCTCAATAGTTTTGATACTTCGGCCGTTAAGCCTGATACTCTTTGTGTTTTCCGGAACGGTAACCGAAGCGGTGCATCCAACCGGTATTGTTACTGATAATTCAAGAATCTCTTTTTCCAGGCTCCATTTGACTGAAAGTGTACCAAAAGGAGTCTCCTTTGTCGTATTTGCCCATGTGATTCCGGCAGGTATCTGTGGTTCTATAGTGAGACGCTGCCAGGCAGGGTAATTCTCATCGGCGCGTATGCCACCAAGAGCTTCGTAGAACCAGGAGCCAATCCCGTTATAACAGTTGTGTATCCGGCTCCTGCTTCCGTCCCAGTGCTCCCACGTTGCAGTTGCTCCATTATCGATCATGTAAAGATATCCCGGGTATTCCCTTTTTTTGAGCATCGAATACATCAGGTCAGTTTCTTGTTGTTTCACTGCCCATTCTGTAAAGACAGGAATTCCTACCAGCCCGCAAACAAAATGTCCCTTATGATTAATTTCAATCTCGTCAATCAGATTCTGTCTGACAGTTTCCTTAAGCAGGTCGGGAACGATCCCTGCCAGTAGAGGATAGGTCAGGTCGATCTGCGATCCGCTGCCATATATTCTCTGTGCAGGATCAAATAAGTTGTCGTGAACAAGCTTTTTTAGTTGTTCTTTCTTTCCTGAGAATATCCTAATATCGTCAGTTTTGCCGATGACTCCTGCAATCTTTTCCATCGTCTCATAACAGATGGTTATAAAGCTGTTGTTTACGAGGCTGACCGAGGCCGGGTCGGTCTGATCCACTCCTTCAGGTGTCGCCCAGTCGCCCAGGTACCATGACCTGTAATCGGTCTCGGGCCAGGGCTCCAGCAGACCTTCCGGGGAGTGCTTCTCAACATAGCCCAGCCATTGCTTCATTACGGGATAATACCTCTCCAGCAGACTCTTGTCGCCGTAATTGAGGTAAGTTTTCCATGAAGCTGTGATTATGAAACCGCACCAGTAGGGTCCTCCGCCGGCACGATAGGGATTTGGCGCGGTGTGCGGCATCCCGCCATCCTCACGGATGCAGTCGGCCCAAGCCTGCAGCCAGTTGTTATAAAGAGGTGCCATGTCGAACATTATCTGGGCTGTCTGAGTGGAAGCATTACCATCGCCCCCGTAACCAAGGCGCTCAATATGGGAACAGTCGACAATATAACCTCCCAGGCTAAGGCATCTGAGGGTGTGCATTATCATATCGTGTATGCTGTTCAGGTCTGGGTCTGAACATTCAAAGGATGAAGCCGTCCTGAAGTCAGTATGGATCAGGAAAGCAGTTATGTCATCTCCGGAGGGTCCGGAGTTTAAATTGGATATTCTCAGATACCTGAAAGAGTGATAATTGAACTTATTGCGGAAGATTTCCCTCTCCTTTCCGGAAGCAATATAACTATCCCGCTGATTCTGATTGGCAAATTTGCCGGACTTGTCGAGACGATCGCTGTACTCCAGGGTTATTTCATCTCCTGCATTTAGTTGAGGAAATCTTACATCGACCCAACCGGTAACGGATGTCCCCATATCTATCAGCCAGGTATTTTCCCCGTCAGACTGAATACTTACCGGTTTTATCTCTTTAATGATCCTGTTGTTCTCTGCCACCTGCGGGGATACTTCATGGTCCTGTGGAATTACTTTTATCACAGGCTCCCATACTGCCTTGTCCAGTGTTTCTCCCGACAGATCGGGCAGAAGAAGCGACCCGTCAACCAGTTCCCCACCGAATCTTCCCGGTCTCCACGTACCGGTGTTGTAGTACCCGCTGTTCCTTGCTGTCCAGGTTGAGTCGGTGGATAGTATCGTACTCCAATGATGATCAGTTAATTGTTCAATCTGTGCCCTGACGAGAGGACCATCATCAACTACACCAGGCAATCCTTTGCTGTACCATCCCTGTCCAATCCAGAGGACAATGTCGTTTCTTCCGGTTCTTAGAAAAGGCGTAATATCATATGTAACTGCCAGCGATCTTTTATTGAACTGCGATACAGCCGGCGTCAGAACATAATCACTCACTTTCTCCCCATTAAGGTAAACCTCGTGGTAGCCAAGGGAATTGACATGCAGCAATGCCTTTTCGGGCTTTTCCGGCAGTTCGAATCTCTTTCGTAGTTGCGGGGCCGGTGATCTGCCTTCCCTGTCGGGGAATCCGATATAATCCCCGATCCAGTCAGATTTTTCCAGCAGTCCGATGCTGAAACAAGTATCATAACTCCATTCCGACACTTTATCATTTTCATCCCACACCCTGACTCTCCAGTAGCAGAACAATCCGGAAGAGAGGTCTTTACCCTGGTATGGTACAAGGAGACTGGCTGATGATAAAACCTTCCCTGAATTCCAGAGATCGGCATTCTTTTCATCAAGCAGGTTTTTACTGCTTGCGACCAGTACCTGGTAAGCTGTCTGTTTAGCTCCTTTCCGGGGTGATCTGCTTTTCCAGCCAAGCCGGGGTGTTATTGTACCTATTCCCAGGGCTTCGGTAAGGTTTTCGCAAGTGAGGTCATAGGTAACCAGCTTCTTCCCGGTGCCTGAACATCCGGTAAGAAGCATGATTATAACTATCTTCACTACAATAAGATGTCTCAGATTCATAATCATTATTTTAGCTGACCGCTGGTCAGAGTTTAAACCATTCAGTGATCTGGTGCCTGTTGTTTTGTCCGTGGCTGCAGTGATGAAATTCATTTGTATGCGGATCATAACAATAATCCTTTTCCCATTCACCGGCATTCTCTGAGATCTGCCTTACAGCGTCAATAATAAATAACAGTTCCTCGTCAGTCATTGTGGGGTGAAGCGAGAGCCTTATCCATCCCGGTTTCAGCGACAGATCTCCGGCATCAATCCTGTCGGTTATCTCCTTTGAAAACTGAAAATCAACGTTCAGGAGGAAATGGCCGTATGTTCCGGCGCAGGAGCAGCCTCCCCGTACCTGGATGCCGAACCTGTCGTTCAGGAGCTTAGTGGCAAGGTTGTGATGAATATTATCGAGATAGAAGGAAAAAACACCGAGCCTCCCGGTAATATTATCGGCAAGTAAATGTAAACCCGGGATGTCAGATAATCCTCTGAATGCAAGATTAATAAGTTCTTCTTCACGCTCCCTGATAAGCCCGGTGCCCATTTTTTCCTTCAGGTTTATTGCCAGGGCGGCCTTTATTCCCTGCAGGAAGCCGGGAGTGCCGCCGTCCTCTTTAACCTCAATGTCGCTGATATAGCTGTATTCTCCCCAGCGGTTGGTCCATTTGACGGTTCCTCCCCCGGGCGTGTCGGGTGTGTAATTCTTATAGAGCTCATTGTTAAATATCAGAACTCCAGCGCTTCCCGGGCCGCCAAGGAATTTGTGGGGTGAAAAGAATATTGCATCGAGCTGTTCCATCCTATCAGCCGGATGCATATCGATATCGACATATGGAGCTGATGCTGCGAAATCGACGAAGCAATAACCATTGTGCTCATGCATGATCCTCGCCAGTTCATGGAATGGAGGTATATACCCCGTTACATTTGAGCATGCCGTAAAAGACCCGATAAGCAAAGGTCTCGACTTGTATTTAACGATCTCTCTCCTCAGGGCGTCCGGGTTTACGGTAAGGTCAGGTGAAGGTTCAAGAACAACAACATCAGCAAGGGTTTCGAACCACGATGTATGATTTGAATGGTGCTCTGTATGCGTAAGAAAAACAACCGGGCGGTTCTCATTGGGAATTTCACGACACGAGTTGTATTCACCATGAGTGAATACGCAGTAGTTTATTGCCTGTTCAGGGACCTTGAGGCCGAGGATCCTCTGGAGCTTGGCTATCGCAGAGGTCATTCCTGTCCCTGTAAAGATAAGTATATCATCCTCATTTGCATTGACGTGCCGTTTCACGATCTTCTGGGCAAGATGATACGCCTGTGTCATGGCGTTTCCGGTGGCAGTCGATTCAGAGTGGGTATTGCCGACCATCGGACCTATTTCCTCAGAGATCCTCTTTTCGATCGGCCCGTAAAGCCTTCCGCTGGCAATCCAGTCGGCATAAACAAGCTTTCTTTTGCCGTCAGGCGTATCAATCTTAGCATCAATACCCACGATGTTTTGCCGAAACTGACCAAAGTATTTCTCAAGTTGACTCATACGTCACCCTTTACTGATTAACAGACTTCAATTCTCAACCTTCGAGCCGCTATGCTCAGAGCACCAGCCTCCGCCACCTGCTTCGCTAAAGCTACGCAGGTCAAAGAAGGCTATGGCTGGCAAAGCAGGGCTCAGGGTAGAGAGTTACAAATAACCGAAGACGGAAGGAAGAGAAAAATATTTGTGATTTGTGATTTGTGAGTCTCGATTTGTGATTTAAATCAAAAATCACAATTCAAAAATCACAATTCAAAAATCAAA
>CAYRQY010000196.1:0-5293 GCA_964426435.1 uncultured Rikenellaceae bacterium
CAAAGAAATTCAAGTTGCCATCACCCATTATCGATTTTATTCAGACACATCACGGAACCACAGTTGCATATTACTTCTACAAAAAGTACCTCGACCAGAATCCGAGGAACTCAAGCATGGAAAAGGAGTTTGCCTATCCCGGACCCAGGCCTTTCTCAAAAGAGACAGCCATTGTTATGATGGCCGATGCCGTTGAGGCCTCATCAAGGACTCTTTCGAACTATTCAGACAATAATATCAGCGAGCTCGTTGAAAGGATCATTTATCTTCAGGAGCAGGATGGCCAGTTTGCCGGCACTCCGCTGACCTATAAGGATATTTCGGATATTAAGGGTGTTTTTGTCAAGAGGCTCTCGAATATCTATCATGCCAGGATAGCCTACCCGGCACGATAGATGCCAGCCACTCATCGCATGTCTATTATCTCAACACCCCTGTATTTTGAGGACTGAAAAGTAAATACCGAAGGATCGGGCTTTTGCCTGAGATCATACTCCTTAACGTTCAGGGTTATTGTCAATCCGTTCCTGTTCTTGTACTCAAGTTCCCTGATATTGAGCGAAGGTTTGCTTAATGTTAGCCTGATTCTTATCAGTTCGCTCCTGGTATCCTCGGGATAGAGGTCAATAACATAAAGGCTCGCACTCTCTTCCAGGAGTCTGCTCCTGTATCCCTCCCTGTAAAGGGTGAAGATCGATGAGGGACGGCTCAGGAAAGAATCATCGTCACCCTCAGGTTTCGATATTGTAACCTCCTTTTCAGCAGGCAGGTAATTCCAGAGTGTCTCTCCATTGAACCAGATGATGTTATCGGTAAGTTCAAGCCTGTATTTATCGCGGCTCAGTATTATTGTTCCCGGGACAGTGTCGGTGTACCCTTCAAGCTGATCGACAGTAACAGCGTTGAATTTCATGGATACCGATGGTGCTGCCAGGGCATTTTCTGAAAACCTGTCAAGTATCCTGATGGCTGCAGGATCGTTCTGTGCCCCGGATGAGATAACCATCGTCAGAAGCGGCATCAATATGAGAATTCTTTTCATCAGCCTTCTTTTATGCGAGATCCCTCAAAATCTGTTCCAAAGCAATAATATCATGGCAGAGGACATCTCTTGCCTTGCTCCCTTCAAAGGGTCCCACTATGCCTGCGGCCTCCAGCTGGTCAATAATTCTTCCTGCCCTGTTGTATCCGATGGAGAGTTTTCTCTGGATAAGTGATGTGGAACCTTGCTGATGCTGTACAACGAGCCTTGCTGCCTCGTCAAACATCGGGTCCCTCTTCCTGAGATCAACCTCCACCGGTCCTGACTCACTGTCGTCAATATATTCCGGTAGGTGCATTGCATCCGCATACCCCTGCTGTGCTCCAATGTACTCGGTAAGCTCTTCAATCTCCGGAGTATCGATGAAGGCGCATTGCACTCTCACTGGTTCATTGCCCGACGAAACCAGCATATCGCCCCTGCCAACCAGCCGGTCGGCTCCTGTCGCATCGAGTATAGTGCGGGAGTCGATGGAGGAAAAGACCCTGAAGGCAACCCGTGTCGGGAAATTGGCTTTGATAAAGCCGGTTATGATATTTGTGGAAGGTCTTTGAGTGGATATTATAAGATGTATGCCTATTGCCCTGGCCAGCTGGGCAAGCCGTCCGATAGGCCCTTCTATCTCCCTGCCGGCAGTCATTATAAGGTCGGCAAACTCATCTATGATAAGCACGATGTAAGGCATGTACCTGTGTCCCTTTTCAGGATTTAGCTTTCGTGAAATGAATTTTTCGTTGTACTCCCTTATATTGCGGGCCTGGGCCCCTTTCATAAGCTCCAGCCTGTTATCCATCTCGATGCACAGGGAATTAAGTGTGTTGATAACCTTCTGGGTGTCGGTGATTATTGCATCTTCCTCCCCCGGGAGCTTGGCCAGGAAATGACGTTCTATCTTTGAATAGAGAGGTAATTCAACCCTCTTTGGATCTATCAGGACGAATTTTATCTCTGCCGGATGCTTCTTGTACAGGATTGAAGTGATTATTGCATTGATCCCCACCGATTTTCCCTGTCCTGTCGCCCCGGCCACCAGGAGATGGGGCATTTTTGTCAGATCGACTATGTACGGATCGTTGGTTATTGTCCTGCCGAGTGCCAGCGCAATATCATACTTTGTTTCCTGGAAAGCCTTTGAAGTTATGAGCGACTTCATTGAAACTATCTCAGGCTTCTTGTTCGGAACCTCGATTCCAACTGTGCCTCTGCCCGGGATAGGTGCTATGATCCTTATTCCCAGCGCTGAAAGGTTAAGGGCAATATCATTCTCAAGAGACTTGATACGTGCAAGGCGCACCCCTCTCTCAGGAACAATCTCATAAAGCGTAACCGTCGGTCCCACAGTGGCTGAAATGTGCCTGATGCTGATCTTGTGATCACCCAGGGTTTTGATAATATTCTCCTTATTCTCTATTACTTCAGTATTATCGAAGGCACTCTCCGACCTGTGTTCTTTCAGTATGGATACGGGAGGCAGCTTATAGTGTGACAGGTCGAGGCGGGGATCATAGTTTTCCATGATCTTTTCCACCTCCTCGTCAGGAAGAATATCTTCCGTGCCGGGTCTGGAAATATTCAGCGGAACACTCTTAACTGGTCTTTCAACTATGTCGGTGTCAAAATCATGAATTATCGGACCCTCATGCGATGATTCCACCTCCTCTCCGTTATCTGCCTCATAGGTGGTCCTGTCCCTGACGATAAACTCCGGTTCAGTCTCCTCGCTGCTATCAGTTGCTGAGGTTCTCAATCCTGAAAAGAGTGTTCCTGCACCTATGTCAGCACCCTCAGGATCGGTGCCCTTCCTTTTAAAGAGAAAAGAGATGAATGAGATTAATGAGCGCGGCTTCACATTAAGTGCAAAAATTAAATAGGCGAGGGTGATGAGGGTAACCAGTATCCCGGTTCCGAATTTCCCCATGAAGGCATTAAGCCATCTTGCTGCTTCATAGCCATGGGCTCCTCCGGGCCCGCTTTCAAGATATCCGTTGGCTTTACCGAAAAGATACCCCAGAATCAGAGAGAGAATTATTGTTGCGAAAATGAACCTTGTAATCAGCTTTAATGGCTTTAACCTGGGAAAATCGAGCAGATAGAGACCGACAGTGCCTATTATCAGGGGAATAAAAAATGCCCCGATTCCGAACCCGTTCCGTATAATCATGTATGACAGCCAGTAGCCGCCTTTGCCTGCCCAGTTTCTGACCTGTACCTCAGGCCCGGAGAAGATCTCCGAAACCGGAAAGCTGACATCGGTGCGCCACCAGAACATGAATCCCATGAAAGCAAGCAGGAGATACATGGCAAATCCGGTGATAATTATCCCCAATACAAATTTCACTCTCTCATCGTTGAGAGAGAACCTTGATTTCTCCTTTCCTCCCTGGGTTCTTTTTGCTTTTTGGTCCTTCATCCTGCCCGTCAATCAAATTAAGCCCTTATGCAGGCCGTAGTTAAATTCTTCTGCTTTAAGCTGAAGAGCTTCGCAAATGTAGCAATTTTGAACCATAATGAACCGGGAATCTGCCAATTTATCTTGATGGCCATTGAGCTGAAGGGAAAGGTTTCTGATTCAGTACTAAAGATTTATCATCTTTACGATGAACTTGTTAATGTCTTCCCTGGAAACCTTCTTGAATTTTTCCCTCCTGTCGAACATCCTGTCCGAGATCTCTTTCTTATATACAGTTTCTGCTGTGAAGTGAAGCTCCGTGCCTCCCATCAGTAACAAGAAGCCCATAAGCACACCATCAATGTCGGAGTAAGGTGTTGAGATGTTGGGATTCTTAACGTTTATTTCATCGGTGTACCAGACACTGAATTTCTTATTCCTGTCGGCCGGGAATGTAATCTCTGCATTCTTGCAGTTATAGCCGCATATTACCGCAGATTTTGAAGTTTTATGTATCTCCATTCCCTTCATTGCATCGAAGCCCGGACGCAGTTCTTCGGGATTGGCATCGTAGTAATACCTGATTGTGAAAAGGCTTATATAGGTATCATAAATATCTTTTGCAGGATTGGCAAGATTCATGATCCCTGAATTGCCGATAGGAGAAATAAGCTCATACAGGATTTTATCATCCTTGAAGGAGACAATAAGGTTTTTAGGCCTGAACTCCTCGGGAAAAGAACCGAACTTGCCAACATATTCTACAGCATAGTGGATCTCCCCCTGGCTGATATATTTCCCTCCCTTTTCCTTGCATGAATAGCCGGTGATTGCTATGGATATAGCAATCAATAAGCTGTATTTCAATCTCACAAATAACTTTTTTTGAATTGCGTAAAAGTAATGTTTTTTATAATAACCTTATTATTTACTGATAAATAATTCAAACTCTGAATTGCCGTTTTCCTGAGGTCATTTAATTTAATAGCTTTGTACAACCGGTATTTCATTAATAACTGAAATGAGAATTAATTATTATAAACAGCAGGCATCATGAATAAAAAGCTTGCAGTAGTGGCGCTTGGGGGGAATGCCCTTTTACGGGAACATCAGGCGGGAACAATTGATGAACAGGAACAGAATACTTATGAAACCCTTGAAAACCTGATCTTTCTCATCGAAGAGGGTTATGATCTGATTATAACTCATGGCAACGGCCCGCAGGTCGGGAATATTCTTATGCGTAACGATGCCGGCGAGAAGATATACGGGATAGCCCAGATGCCTGTCGATATATGTGTGGCTGACTCACAGGGAGGCATAGGATATATGATTGCCAGGATGTTCAGGAATCTCTGCAACCGGCACGGAATAGAGAAGAATGTTGTTTGCGTCGTGACCGAGGTTATTGTTGACAGTGATGATAATGCATTCAAGGACCCGCAAAAGAGGATTGGCAGGATTTATTCGAGGGAACAGGCTGATGAGCTGGCCAGGGAGAAAGGATGGATATTCAGGGAAGAAGTGAAGACCGAAGGGGGATTCAGGAGGGTTGTGCCATCCCCGGTTCCTGTTGGTGTAATGAATTACGACCTGATACGCGACCTGGCAAGGAAAGGACATGTTGTTATTGCAGCGGGTGGAGGCGGCGTACCCGTCTATATAGACGATAAGAAGGATGTAAGGCCTGCAGAAGCAGTTATTGACAAGGATCTTGCTTCATCCCTCCTGGCAACCCTTGCCGGGGCGGATGAGTTTTATATACTTACGGATGTTCCCTATGTATACATTAA
This sequence comes from uncultured Rikenellaceae bacterium, assembly GCA_964426435.1. GTDB lineage: Bacteria > Bacteroidota > Bacteroidia > Bacteroidales > VadinHA17 > LD21. The sequence goes on from CAYRQY010000196.1 coordinate 5,225, forward strand.
CTATAAGAAGCCAGACCAGGAGATAAAAGAATTCCTGAATTACGAAGATACCGTAAAGCTTCTTAATGA
>CAYRQY010000197.1:0-5291 GCA_964426435.1 uncultured Rikenellaceae bacterium
GGCTTGGAGGGGGGGCCATCTGGGCATATCTGATTTGCGGTATTCTGATAATCATGATAATGCTTTGCTTCGCCCAGGTGGGGATCAGGATTACAATCACCGGAGGTGCCTATACATATATTGAAACTGCATTCGGACGGTTTGCAGGATTCCTTACAGCCAACATCTTCATTTTTGGTGCTGCGATCATGGCAAATGCGGCGGTGGCAAACGGCCTTGCTGACACACTTGCCTATTTCATGCCGGCCTTTAAGCTGAAAGCCGTAAGGATCATTTTTTTCGCAGCCATGTTCGGTTCGCTGGCTTATTTCAATGTAAAAGGATTGAAGAAAGCCCTGAATATTGTTAAGTTCAATACTGTTGTGAAATTGCTCCCACTGATCCTGATCGCTCTTTTCGGCTGGTTCTTTATGAAACCCGGAGGTTCGGTTGTCACCACGGATCATTCCCTGTCAGATATTGGTGAGATGTCGCTTATTCTGCTGTTTGCTTTTGTGGGCGCCGAAACGGCCCTCAACGTAAGCGGGGAGATCCGGAATCCGTCAAAGACCATTCCCAGGGGTATAATGCTGAGTGTTCTGATAGTCGTGGTGATCTATATCTTGGTGCAACTGACCGTCCAGGGTATTCTCGGGGAGTCAGTGACTCAATACAGGGATGCACCCCTGGCCGAAACGGCAAGAATTATGGCAGGACCGGCAGGTGCGCTTGCAGTAATAATAGGAGCATCCTTCTCGATGTTCGGCAACATAAGCGGCATGGTTCTGAACATGCCGCGCATACTATTTGCGGCCGCCCGCGACAGGGTAATATTACCGCATTCCCTGGCAAAAATACATCCCGGTTATCTGACCCCTCATGTTTCAATAATTGTCTATGCCTGCCTGGGATTTATTTTTGCATCAACAGGGGAGTTTAAACAATTGGCAATGCTTTCAAGTGCCTCATATTTAATTATTTACCTTGGAGTCGTACTCGCAGGAATCAAATTCAGGCTAAAGGGAGAACCGTTTGATGATATGATGAAGATACCGGGAGGTTATTTAATACCTGGTATTGCAGTTCTGGCAATTCTCTGGGTACTCTCGAATCTTCCGGTGAATGAACTGACCGGTATGACGATATTCATCGCTCTTTTATCTCTGTTGTATCCGGTGATATGGTTGATCAGAAAAAGAAGAACCTGATCGTTTGAATAAACTATTGCAGGTCCATGCATCTGCAGGCACTCTTTTTGACGGGTAATTCAGCGAATTTCAATAACAGTCATATTTTTTTTGACATACAGTCCATTTTTTTTGATATAACACCTCTGCGGATGGTATCTGTAATTACTTCATTAATATAACATTTTGTATTTTTAGGCCCTGTATAAAGCTGATTCAACAAGTATAAATAACTAAACAAGCAACAAAATGAGTGAAAAATATTCAGTCAGTCCGTCGGGCGAAAAATTTCCTCTTCCCAGGCCGGAGGATTATAAAAACGAATTTGAGAGTCTTAAACAGCGCATTGACAAGGAGCGCGCAATGAACCGCGAGATAGTCGTTGTGATGGGTGTCGGGTTTGTCGGGGCCGTTATGGCGGCTATAGTGGCCGATACGGTTGACAGGGACGGGAATCCTTCAAAATTCGTGATCGGCATGCAGCGGCCAAGTGTCCGCAGTTTCTGGAAGATCCCGCTGCTGAACAGGGGAGTATCTCCGGTGAAAGCGGAAGACCCCGAGGTTGACCCCATGATACACCGTTGTGTTGTTGAAAAGAGGACACTCGTGGCAACCTATACATACGATGTGCTTAAACTGGCTGATGTTGTGGTGGTTGATGTTCAGTGCGATTATCTTAAGGAGGATCTGGGAAATGTCCGTACAGGCGAAACTGATATGGCAGCGCTTGAGGCTTCACTTGGGGTCATTGCGGAGCATATTCCGCCCGAAGCCCTTGTATTGATAGAGACCACCGTGGCTCCGGGTACAACGGAGCAGGTTGCATATCCGATAATGAAGAAGGCATTCAGGAAAAGAGGTATTGAATCTGATCCGTTGCTGGCACACAGCTACGAAAGAGTAATGCCGGGACGTAATTATGTAGCAAGCATACGTGATTTCTGGAGGGTTTGCAGCGGTATCAATCCTGAGGCAAGGAGGAGGGTTGTCAAGTTCCTTAACGAAGTTCTGAATACTGAGAAATTTCCTCTTACCGTTATGGACAGGCCGATAGAATCGGAGACAGCCAAGATTGTAGAAAACAGCTACAGGGCTACAATACTGGCATTTCTCGATGAGTGGAGCCTTTTTGCGGAACGGAACGGAGTTGACCTGATCAAAGTAATTAATGCAATAAAGGTGCGTCCGACACACAGCAACATGATTTTCCCGGGTCCGGGAATAGGAGGGTACTGCCTTCCGAAAGACGGCGGATTAGGTCTCTGGGCTTACAAGCATATACTTGGCTTTGAGGATGATATATTTAAAATAACACCCCTGGCTATCGATATTAACGACACGCGCGGACTGCATGTCGGTCAGCTGACCCGTGATGCGCTGCGCAACATGGGTCTGCCTATTGCATCGTCAGAAGTACTGGTCCTCGGAGCAGCGTACCGTGAGGATGTAGGTGATACGCGTTACAGCGGTTCAGAGATTGTCGTCCGTAAGCTTGCCGAAATGGGTGCCGAGATTCGGGTGCATGACCCATATGTTGAGCATTGGTGGGAGTTTGAGCAGCAGGATACCTATCCGGGTGAAGGACAGAGCAAAGCCCAGTTCTTCCGTAACCAGGAGAAGCTCAAGGAGATACGTGTAGAGCAGGACCTTGGTGCAGCAATGGCAGGAGCGGAGGCTGTAATTTTTGCAGTACCTCACAAAGCTTATCTGGACCTTGATCCCGATGAAGTTGTAAGGACAATAGGAAATCCCGCAGCCATCATAGACTGTTTCGGGATCCTGTCGGATGATAAAATAAAAAGGTATTTCCAGCTTGGCTGCGAGGTCAAGGGGCTTGGTCGCGGACATATACAACGGATCAAGGAAGAGATACGAAAGGGATAAAACGGAAATTTGCTTTGACATAAAATCGAGCCGATATGATCCTTACGGCTCATATCTGATTTTATGTCAACCAGCGAAGCTGGACGCAAATTTCCTGGTTATTCCTATAATTAATATTATGTCAAATAGAAAATATTGTATTATTTACAGGAGGCATAAGTTCTCCCCCTTCCGGATTGTTCTCCACCAAAAAGCTCTGGGTCTATAAACCTCTGCGTCTCATCACCACTGCGCCTTTGTGTCTCTCAGTCTCTCAGTCTTTGCGTCTCTTAGTCTCTGCGCCGCTGTGCCGCTGCGCCGCTACGCCTTTGTTTCTCTACGCCTTTGCGCCTCTGCACCTCTGCGCCTTTGTGCCGCTGCGCCTTTGCGCCCCTGTGCCTTTGCGCCCCTGTGCCTTTGCGCCTCTCAGTTTCTGTGTCTTTCACAATCCCAGCCAATCCCCTATCGTTTCCGACGGAGTGTCATTAAGGATCGGAAGGCTTGGCAGCATCAGCATATTTATTCCGGTATTGTCAATAACACCATATTTTGATGTCCTGATAAAACGATAGCCGTTCCGGTCAGCAGCTGTCATTATTGTCTGGTCACCGTAGCCATCTCCGTATGGCAGTGCCAGAATATCAACCTGACCGGGAAGATGTTCCTCGATTATGCTTTTGGAGACTCCCAACTCATAATTAAGAAAACTGTTATATTCCGCGTCAGTGGTAAATCCGCTCTTTCTGCCCAGCAGGAATGGATGTGAATATGTGTGTGAACCGAAGGTGAATGGCCTGACTCCTCCATCGAGCATATAATTTCCCATATGTTCTATCTCAGTCCAGGTAAGAAACGAATTACTGCCTATCATGTAAACCCAAAGGAAAAATGTAGCCTTCATATTGTATTTCATCAGCAGCGGGTGCGCCAGCGAATACCATGATTGATCGCCATCATCGAAAGTAATTATTGCACAATTTTGAGCAGGCATTTTTCCCGACAACACTATTTCATAAAGGTCGTCGAAACTTATTATCTTTATATCATTCATTATCAGATATTTAAGATCTGAATCGAAATCATCCTCGCTCCTCTCGTAGAGATTGTCAGTTTCTCCCTTCACAATACGGTGATACATCAGTATAATGACCTTACCCGTTGTTGGCGGGTTATCTTCCTTGGGCCTGCAGCCGGAAAACGACACCATTAAAAGAATTACGAGACAGGATAATATGTTTCTCAGCATGAGGGGTTGTGTTTTGTTCGGTTTGGTTATTTCCTTTCATAAAAACGGAAAGCCCTTCATTTTATTTGAAGGGCTTTCTTCCTGTTATTGGTAATCTTAGTATCCTGACTTTAGCATTCTATTGCTGCTCAAGTCTTTCAAGCTTTGTTCTTACTTCGTTGTATTTATCGGTCTGCTGCATCCTGTAGTAGAGCTCCCTGAGACTTCTGAGTGCGTAAATATCCTCGGGTTTAAGCTGGTGAGCTTTTTCCATGTATGGCAGAGCTTTGGCGAATACCACCATTGCTTCGTCTATGGCCTGGCTGTATTTATTCACGTCCATAATTTCATTTGCCTTTACGAACATATCGGAGGCCTTATTTATATATGCAGCTCCCAGTCCGTACTGGTTGTCATATAAATCAGGATTGAGTTCGATTGATTTGGTAAGATTGGTAATTGCCTCATCGAACTTGTTGTTGTTAAGATAAATAATACCCTCGGCGAACCACAGGCTGTAGTTGTCCGGATCCTCTTCCTTGGCTATTACAAGATACTTGAGTGCTTCCTCATCCTTTCCGCTCTTTATGTAAAGATCTATCAGGTTAAGTTTTACATTGGGATCATCGGGGAATATTTCGGTAAGGCCCATCAGAATTGATTCCGCTTTAATCGTATCACCAAGTCCCAGGTAGCTCTCATACATCTGGTAATATGGGTTGATGCCCTGGTATTTCATCTCTGCGCATTTTTCGAAGTATGCAATTGCCTCCTTATACCTGCCTGAATTTGCTGCAGCAAGGCCGGCATTGTAATACATTCCTGTGTCGATGATGCCTGCATATTTATCACTCTCGGTTATCTTGATCTGGGTTTCGAATGATCTCAGTGCTCCTGCGAAGTCCTGCTCTTCGAACAGCATGCTACCCTGGGTATAAAGGTCAAAGGCAAGGGAGTTGTATACCATGTTTGTTATGATTCTTTTCTTGATCGAGCCCTTTGGGTCAAGAGAGATTGCCTTTTCATAGGCATCAAAG
>CAYRQY010000198.1:0-5228 GCA_964426435.1 uncultured Rikenellaceae bacterium
CCTTCTCAATAAGATCGAATATTAAAGTATCCCTCTCCATAACTCCCTGTTAAACAAAAGTTTTTTAATTAAATCAGCACTGGCTATTTATTGACTAATGCAGCGCCCTGCAACAAATATAAGCTTAATTAATTAAAAAACCATCGGTGGCAGGAAATGAACAGAAGGCCGTCATCTGACTGATGTCAGCCGGTTCGTTAAGACTCATTATAAAGGCTAAAGTGACGCAGCCGGGATATTAAAGGATCATTCGTCGGAGAATTGCATAAGCAGCTCCCTGTAAGTCGTGTAGATCCTTGATTTAGAGATAAACCCTACGTAATATCCATTGTCAAGAACCGGCAGGTTCCATGCTCCGGTCTTACGGAAGGTCTCCATTACCGTTTCAATGGTCTCCTTCTTGTCTATATAGGAAGGAGGCAGTGTCATCAGATCCTTGACCATCACGGTGTCGTACAGTTCACTGTTGAACATTATCTCCCTCACATCGTCGAGGGATACAATACCCTCGAGTATGTTGTACTGATCGACCACAGGGAAAATATTGCGCTTTGACCTGGAAATCACATCAATAAGATCCCTCAGACTATCTTTAGGTTTAACCTTGAGAAGATCCGTCTCTATATCCTTTCGCCAGTCCATGAATGTAAGCACAGCCTTGTCCTTGTCGTGTGTAATCAGCTCCCCCCTCTCAGCCAGCTGAACGTGATAGATGGAATGCCGCTCAAAGCTTCTCACGGTTATAAAAGCGACTGTTGATGTTATAATAAGCGGGATCAGCAGCGCATAACCCTCCGTTATCTCGGCTATTAGGAAGATGGCGGTTAGGGGTGCATGCATAACACCTGCCATTGCACCGGCCATTCCTGCAAGTACAAACCGGTTATCGGGTATATCGACATTAAGGAGATTATTCAGAAGGATGGAAACAAGGAAACCTGTAACACCTCCCACAAAAAGAGTGGGGGCAAATATTCCGCCCACACCCCCTGCCCCGTTGGTGGAACTGCTTGCTATTACCTTCAGCATCACAAGGCCAAAAAGAAAAAGTGCAAGGAGCAGAAAATTATCAGTAAGGTCCCTGAAGAGTCCGAACCCTGAGATAGATCCTGTGTCGCCTTTCAACAGGGTCATTATGGTATCATAACCTTCCCCAAAAAGTGGCGGAAACAGGAAGATAAGCGTCCCCAGCACCGTTCCGCCAATAAGAAGCCTCGTAAAAACATTGCTGATCTTCTCATATTGCCTCTCAAGGAAAAGCGTCATTTTGGAGAAATAGATCGAGACCAGTCCGGAAACCACACCGAGCAGAAGGTACCACGGGATGTTGTTGATAATGAATGCCTCGGTAACGGTAAATGTGAAGAGCACCTCATCGCCCATCAGGAAATATGCCACAGTTGCCGCCGTAACCGCCGATATTAATAAAGGTACAATAGATGAGAGAGTAAGGTCAAGCATCAGTATCTCGAGGGTAAATACTATCCCTGCGATTGGTGCCTTAAATATTCCGGCCACAGCCCCTGCGGCGCCGCACCCGATCAGCAGGGTAATATGCCTGTAGTTAAGCTTGAAGAATGTTCCGACCGCAGAGCCTATCGACGATCCTGTAAGCACTATCGGAGCTTCGGCTCCCACCGATCCTCCGAATCCGATCGTAATGGTGCTTGCCACAACCGACGACCAGGTATTGTGGGTTTTCAGCCTGCTTTTCTTCTTTGATATGGCATACAGAACCCTGCTGATACCGTGACCGATGTTATCTCGTACTATATACCTGACGAAGAGCAATGTAAGCAGCATTCCGGCCAGGGGAAAGGCAAGATAGAGAAGATTCCCCGATCCTGCCGGGATGCCCTCTGTCACCAGTTTATGGGTGTAATGAATGGAGTTTTTCAGTATTACAGCTGCCAGAGCACTGAGGAAGCCTACCAGAAGGCTCAATAAATAGAGCAGCTTCACCTGATCAATTTTGATCAGGCTGACCCGGCCCACTCTCCTGAAAAACTCCCTGAATAACATAATTGTGCAAATATAAAAACATTACTTAAGCGTCTCTGATTTTTAATTAAGTTTGTCATTTGCTAACGTATTTTACATCAGGATGGTCAGCTTCAGTCGTCTCACACTCGGTAACGGATTGAGGGTTATCGCACATCACGACGGGTCCACACCCCTTACGGCAATGAATCTGCTCTTCAATGTCGGATCGAGACACGAGGACCCCGGAATGACCGGCATGGCACACCTGTTCGAACACCTGATGTTCACCGGCACGGAAGCTGTTCCTGAATTCGACCTGCCCCTGCAGCTGGCAGGCGGAGAGAATAATGCCTTCACAAGCAACGATATAACTGATTATTACATCACCATACCCGCGGATAATATCGAGACTGCTTTCTGGATTGAATCGGACCGGATGAACGGGCTGGAGCTAACCCAGAAGAGCCTTGATATCCAGAGACATGTCGTTATCGAGGAGTTCCGCCAACGCTATCTGAACCAGCCCTACGGGGATGCCATGCTTATACTGAGGCCGCTTGCATACAGGATACATCCATACCGGTGGCCAACCATAGGTATGGATATCTCTCACATTGAAAATGTCAGCCTCGAAAAGGCCAGAGAGTTCTTCAACTCATATTATTCTCCGTCAAATGCCGTCCTTACAATCTCCGGCAATACACCTCCCGATGTTGCCTTTGAACTGGCAGTCAAATGGTTCGGACCAATTTCACAAAGAACTATTATCAATCATCCAATCCCTGCAGAACCTGAACAAACGGAAGAAAGATATGCCGAAACCGTAAGAAATGTACCTTCAAACGCTCTATACAAGGCATGGCATATTTGCGGAAGAAAGAGTGATGACTTCCATGCTCTCGATCTCCTGACTGATATCCTGGCCGGAGGAGAATCAGGCAGATTATACACGAAGCTGGTCAGGGAAAAGAATATTTTCAGCGAGATCAATGCATGGCTGACCTCCGATATTGATCCTGGACTGGCAATTCTCTCCGGAAAGCTTATGCAGGGAGTCTCATTCGACGATGCTGAAAGGGCTGTTGACGAAGTAATCAATGAACTAAAGGACAAAAAGATCCCTCTCAGTGAGCTGAACAAGGTCAGGAATAAATATGAATCATCCACCCTGCTGTCAAATACCTCTGTACTGAATAAGGCGATGAACCTTTCAGTTTACGATATCCTGGGCGATCCCGGAATGATAAACGGTGAGGTCTCCAGGTACAGGGAAGTAAGCGCAGTGAGGGCCAGGGATACTGCCATAAGGTACTTCAAGGCAACGAACTGTACTACTTTGTTTTACAAGTCTTCCAAAAGATCCTGAAATGACCGGAAAAGAAAAAAGACCAGAGGTGATGCCGGTCGGACCGGTAAGGATCCCCGAAGCAGAGTGTTTTCTTCTTTCAAATAATGTGCCTGTCTATACCATCAACTCGGAAACAGAGGATATAGTGCGTCTTGAGTTCATCTTCAGGGCAGGCCAGACGAGGGAGAATCTGCCCCTTCTGGCCTCTTTCACAAACGCCATGCTTACCGAAGGTTCGGCAAGCCACACCTCCGAGGCGCTGATGGGCAGGCTTGATTACTACGGGGCCTATATCAGTCTCTATTCCGACAAGGATCAGGCCGGGCTGATCGTGATCACTCTTAACAGGCATGCTGCTAAGGTGATCTCTCTTGTCCGCGAGATCCTTTTCAATCCAGTTTTCCCGGCAAAAGAACTCAACAATCTGATAAAAAAGAGATTGCAATGGTACAGGATAAACCGCGAAAGGGTCCAGGCGCTTGCAATGGAAAGGTTCCTTGAGTCGGTTTTCGGAGGCAGCCATCCTTACGGAAGAAAAATAACCGAGGACGATTTCGGCAGGATAGAACCACATCTGCTGGCAGATTTTCATTCAAGGCATTATAACCCAGGAAACCTGTCTGTGGTAGCTTCAGGCAGGATAAGCGGTAACCTGGTCTCAATTCTTGATAAGTATTTCGGGAATATCAAATCGCGAAATACCGTAGCCGGCGAACCTGCGGCAGCTATCAGCGGCAAATCTCCGGCCAGGTCAGTCTTAAAAAAAAGGGGTGCCGTTCAAAACTCGGTCAGAATAGGATCTTCTTCAATAAATAAAAGGGACACCGATTACCAGGGCCTGAAGATAGTCACTACGATTCTCGGCGGATATTTCGGATCGAGATTAATGAAAAACCTCAGGGAGGAGAAGGGGCTCACCTACGGAGTGAGGTCAGACCTTTCATCATTTGATGTTTCGGGACTTTTTATTATTTCCGCTGAAATTAACAGGGAGAATACCGGAAGAGCGGTTGACGAGATCTACAATGAGATCCGTATCCTCCAGTCGATACCTGTTGAAGAACAAGAACTTAACGTGGTCCGCAATTTCATGCTGGGTGAAATGGTAAGAATGTTTGACGGCCCGTTTGCCCGGGCAGAGAGTTTTAAGGCACTTCTCCTTTTCGGCCTGGGCACCGAATACTACTATCGTTTCGCAGAAAAAATAAAAAGCATCTCTCCGGATGAAATAACTGAGCTCGCCCGCACGTATTATAAAACAGATGAACTCCATGAGATTATAGCAGGTATGCCATGAGAAGAAGCCTGTTGCTGATGATAATAACTGCCTGCCTGGCTGCTGCGGGTAATATTCTTTCAGGTCAGGATGGTTCTGATGTTCCGAAGTCGCCGCTGCTCACCCTTGTATCGGTGAATTACCAGACAGGTGCCGTACATCTGACCTGGGAGCCTGGCGGTTCACCGGATGTGGCAGGATATGTGGTTTATTATTATATCGGCGACTCCGGTTTTTTTGTGGATACACTGCCAGATCCCATGGCCGTATCATTTACGTATCCCCTATCGGGAGCTGTATCGCGGAGTGAGTCGTATGTAGTTGCAGCGTTTGACATGTCAGGAAATATCAGTCCGCTATCGAACGATCTCAGCACAATATATACTGTTGCGGATCTGGATACCTGCGCCGGGACAATAACCATCGCCTGGAATGGCTACAAATCTTACCCGAGGGAAGTAACCGGTTATTCACTGTTAATGTCGGTTGATAACGGCAGCTTAATTGAAGCAGCATCTTCAGAGCCTGGAGATCTGAGCCTTGTAATCGACGATTTTACCGTTGATTCGGATTACTGTTTCGTAGTAAGGGCCAATCTGGAAGGAGGGTTCGTCTCCTATT
>CAYRQY010000199.1:0-5213 GCA_964426435.1 uncultured Rikenellaceae bacterium
CCTGTGCATTTCGCCGTACACCTCAATGCCCTTGACGACCTCGTTCCTGTAAGCTTTCAGTCCGCAGTTGAAATCATGAAGCTTTATACCCGATGCGATCCTTGCAGTCCTGTTGTATATCCTGCTTGTGCACCTTTTAAAGAACGGGTCGTGCCTTTTCTTCTTCCAGCCTGAAACGAGGTCATAACCTTCTTCCCTGATCATTTTTATAAGACCCGGGATCTCATCGGGACTATCCTGAAGGTCGGAATCCATAGTGATCACCACATCGCCGGATGCTTCAGCGAAACCTGTGTGCAGCGCAGCCGCCTTTCCATAATTCCTCCTGAAACGGAATCCCTTGATGAACTTCTTTCTAATAGCAAGGTCACTTATTACCTTCCAAGAGGAATCAGAACTACCGTCGTCGATGTAAATGATCTCGAAAGAAATATCATGTTCTGAACAAACCTTTTCGATCCAGCCGTTAAGTTCGGGAATTGATTCTTCCTCGTTATAAACAGGGATGACTACTGAAAGATCCATATCTTAAAAACGGCTATCAGTTCTGGGGAGCATCAATCAGGGGATTGCCTTCCTTCCTTACGAATATTGCAACAAGAAGAGACATGATTGTCCCGTAAAGCATGCTTCCGAATATGCTCAGGGGAGCCATAACTGCAGGAACCATTATCTTTCTCTGAACTGCCATTCCGGCATCTATCTGAGCCTGGGGAATATTACGCTTTAACATCATCTCCTCGGTGAATGCCAGTTGCTTTTCCATAAGTCCTGTATCAATAACCGTATACAGGATGTAGGTAAATACCGCCGTCAGGACAGCATAATAGAGGCAAATAACAACACCGGCCCCGACTGCTTGTCCATAGGTGATATAACCGTACCGGTAATTATCCCTGTATGATTTCACAAGATAGAAGAGAAGAACTATCTGGATAACAAGGAAGATATATCCCTGGGTTTGGTTAAAGGAGAGTTCAAGGAAATACATCACAAGGGTATAGACAATTCCTACCAGGGTGAGTATTAATCCACTATTAAGATTGGCTTTCCAGACATTGGCTTTTGGTTCCATGGGTGATTCTGATTTGATTTATGCGTTTGCTGTTTCGCGATTAGTGTTTCTTGTTTCTTGTTTCCTGTTTCGCGTTTCGAGTAACAAATATATATAAATATGCTATAGGCGGTTTAGGTTATGTTGTTTTATTATTTTGCAGGGTTTGGAGAAATTACTATTTTTGCGGGGGGTAAGTCTTATACGACCAGCTCCTGCTGAACTCCCCCAGGATCGGAAGGTAGCAAGGGTAGGCGGTTGTAGCGGTGCGATATAAGTAGCTTACCCTTTTTAAGTGCCTAGAGTTGGGAGTGCCTGGAGTTGGGAGTTTGGCAAACGAAGTGAGACAATCCCGCCCAGCGGGAGCCCAGAGTGTGAAGTGAAAAAGGTTAAGTTATAATGCTTCTGAGAATTTATCATGAAAATCCGAGTGCCGAAAGAATCCGCAAAGTGGCTGATATACTTGAGGCAGGCGGCATTATAATCTATCCCACCGACACAGTGTATGCCATGGGCTGCGATATCAGGGCAAACAAATCAATAGAAAAGATTGCCAGGCTGAAAGGACTCAATCCCAGCAACCCGGATTTGTCGATCATATTCCACGACATGAGCCAGCTGTCTGAATACACCATTATTCGCGACAATACCACCTTCAAGCTGCTTAAAAGAAACCTTCCAGGCCCATTTACCTTCATTGTTCAGGCCAACAACCAGATACCCAAGCTCTTCAAGAACAAGAAGAAAACAGTGGGCATAAGGATACCCGACAGTCCCATTATCATGGAACTTGTTAAGGAGCTTGGAAGGCCCGTTATCACCACATCCATACACGATCCTGATGAGGTAATTGAATATACCACCGATCCCGAGCTGATATTCGAGAAATACAAGGGGTTCGCGGATGTGGTTATAAACGGCGGCTTCGGGAAGAATGAAGCGTCAACCGTAGTGGATTGCACTGGTGATGAACCGGTGATCATAAGGCAGGGACTGGGGATCCTCGAATTTTAGAATTGCAGCACAGATTATAGTAGGGGCGTTGCATTCAGCGCCCTTACAACCATAATAGGGGTGTTGCATGCAACGCCCTAACAACTCATCGCTTATAGAAGGTCCTTGTAAACAGGGTAATAACAGCGAGTAGCTCCAGTCTGCCTGTCAGCATAAGGGCGGAAAAGAACCATTTGCCGGCAGCAGGTATGCCTGAATAGTTTGAGAAAGGACCAAACTCCCCGATGGCCGGACCAATATTCCCGAGCATCGAAGCGGATGTGCTGAGGGAGGTAAGGAGATCATGTCCCATAAGAGAAATGAAAAAAGCTCCGGCACAGGTAACCACGAACCAAAGGACGACAAAAATCAGCATGTTGTAGACAATTCCTTCCGGAACGGATTTTTTATCGAGGCGCACCGGGATCACGGCGTTTGGGTGGATAAGTCTTCTGAACTCATGACGGCTGTTCTTTATTATGACATTGAATCTCAGTGTTTTTATGCTTCCGGTAGTGGAGCCTGCCATGCCTCCGGCAAACATAAGGATTATGGTTATTATTATCAGCGGGCTTCCCCATGTGTTGAAATCCTGGGTATAGAAACCGGTTGTTGTGACGAATGATACAACGTGGAAGATACCATCCATAATTGCCTTGCCGGCCGGCCGGCCCGGTTCGCTTAAGAAAATCAGGGAGACAGCTGCTGAGAACACGAGGCATACTATAAGGTATGAAATGAATTCATTGCTCCCTGCCACCTTTCTGAAGTTCCTTTTAAAGGCGAAATAGATTATTGTCATGTTTGTCCCGGCAACGAACATGAATACTGTTATTACAGCCCTGATAAAAGGTGATGAGAAGGCAGCCATTCCTCCGGCACGTGTTGAGAATCCTCCTGTTGAAAGCGTGGAAAAAGAATGACATATGGCATCATAAACCGTCATTCCTCCGGCAAGAAGAAGAATAAACTCGGCCAGGGTCAGTATAACATAGATCATCACCAGGCGGTAAGTTGTTCCGATTATCCGGGGATTGATCTTTTCCCCCGACTGCAATGAGAATTCTGTCGTGGAGAGTTGTATGTTAAGAGTTCTGACAACCGGAAGAACTGAAAAAGAAATTATAACCAGGCCTATCCCGCCCAGCCACTGGATAAGGCATCTCCAGAAGAGTATCCCTCGCGGCAGTGCGTCGATGTCGGAAAAGATGGTGGCATTGGTGGTTGTAAACCCGGCAATTGATTCAAAGAAAGCGTCGGTAAAGCTTGCAGCCGAGCCGCTGAAGAGAAAGGGCAATGTGCTGAAAAGACTGAATATAAGCCAGATACCGGTAACAATAACAAAGCCTTCCCTGGTACTGTAAACATGTTCTTCGTTTCGGAGAGGGGTAAAGACCAGGACCCCGGTTACCAGTGTTATAATTGCTGAATAGATAAAGGGAGAGGCCGGTTCTTTGAAAATAAGAGAGACCGCCGCAGCAGAGAGCATGAAGAGTCCCTCAATGATAAGTATCTGGCTGAAGGCCCTCGCTATGATCCTGAGATTGATCATGCCTGTTATCAGGTGAAGAATTTCGAAAGCTTCTCGTACGCCGATGGAAGTGTAAATACAACAACAATATCGTGCGCCTTTATTGTGGTGTCTCCCGTGGCAATGAAAGGCACTCCATCCCTGGTTCCTCCTCCGACAATCGCATCTTTCGGAAATTCAATTCCCCTGAGTGTACCCCTTGTAATCTTTGCGTTAGGGGGTACATGGAACTCAAGTACCTCAGCATCGGTTCCGGTCATGTATTTGACCTGGGTAACGTTGGGATTGGTTGTATGCCGGAAGATCCTGCTTGCCGCCGACAGCTTCTTGTTGATTATGGTATCAATCCCCGAGCTTTCGGCAAGTGCAATCTACTCCATGTTCTCTACCTCGGCAATAGTCCTTTTGACACCCATCTTTTTTGCAAGAAGGCATGAGAGGATATTTGTCTCTGAGTTGCCGGTTACAGCAACGAATGCATCCATTTTGGAGATGGCCTCTCTTTCGAGAAGGTCAACATCGCGACCATCTCCGTTGATAATAAGTGTGTTATCCAGAATCTCCGCAAGATCTTCACATCTTTCGACGCTTGAATCGATCAGTTTCACCTCCGATGTTTTCTGCATATAGAGAGCGACGTGTTTACCGATCCTGCTTCCGCCGAGAATCATAATGCTTTTCGCCTCGAAGTTTTCCTTTCCCGATGTTGCCATCATCTCGTCTATACCTTCCTGAGTTGAGATTACAAACACAAGGTCTCCGGTCAGGAATATCTCATTACCCCTGGGGATGATGGTCGTCTCGTTCCTTTTTATTGCAACAGCCCTGTAATTTTCGGTACGGTTTGTCCTGGCAACCTCCTCCAGAGTCATATTGATTATTGGGGCATTTTCATCGAGTTTCTGAACATACATTGCAAGCTTTCCTCCTGAGAACTCCATGAACTCGGTTGTGCCTGTTTCGTGCAGAAGGCTCAGGACTTCACGTGCTGCAATAAGCTCAGGGTATATCAGGGAATCGACGCCGAGAGACCTGAAAAACTCCTGTGTTTTGTTCTCCAGATATTCTATATTGTCGATCCTTGCGATGGTTTTTAAAGCGCCGAAGCTTTTCGCCAGGATCGATGAGGTAATATTGGTGTCTTCCCAGTGGGTGACAGAGATAAAGAGATCGGTAGTTTTCTGCATTATCTCCTGCAGCATTTTTACCGATGTTGCCGAGCCATGATATGTAAGAATGTCCGATGAAGCATCAACCTGTCTCAAACGGGTATCCTCCGTATCAATAAGAATGATCTCGTGATCCTCGCTGGCAAGCATCTTGGCAAGATGCGTTCCGACCTCTCCGGCCCCTGCTATTACAATCCTCATTTTATCATTGTGAAAAACATGACAAAATAAGATATAAATAGGGTAATCCTCAAGTTTTTTGGGAGAATTATTTATGGCAGCCTCATCCTGAATGCTCCTGAACGCCTTACGTAATGGATCGTGTCGACCAGTTGGGAGGGGAAGTAGCCGGGCAGGGAGTAACCTGCTGAGGCCTCAGAAGTGATTATCACTGCTTCCGGCGGCTTTTCGAAGCTTAAATCTCTGCCAATCCGGGGATACGTGCCGGAGAGTACAATGATATCAG
>CAYRQY010000200.1:0-5193 GCA_964426435.1 uncultured Rikenellaceae bacterium
CACACACTGCATGCTTACATACCTCCTCTCATGCTGTCAAATCCATGCCAGCCCCATTAGTATGCACTGCAAAGATACAAATATTGTTCCAATGATGCTTCCGGACATGATAAATTGAGGTCAAATGGGTATATTTACCGGGAAGACGGAAGAAAGAAAGGGAGAGCGGGAGAAGGGGAGAGTGAGAGTGAATTGATCAATAATAATTGACATTATGAATAAGTCAGTAAAGGTCGGAATACTGCGCGAGACAAAGAACCCGCCGGACAGAAGGGTGCCGCTTACTCCGCCGCAGATTACGGCGCTGCAGGAGCTCTATCCGCACGCCGAATTTTTTGTTCAGCCTAGTGATATTCGCTGCTATACCGACGAGGAGTACGAATACCTCGATATTCCCCTCCGGGAGGACCTGAGCTCTTGCGACATCCTGATGGGTGTAAAGGAGGTTGACAGAAAGACCTTAATCCCGGGAAAGACCTATCTGTTCTTCGCTCACGTGGGAAAGGAACAGCTTCATAACCGCGATATGTTCAGGGATATCGTTGAGAAGAAAATAAGACTTGTTGATTATGAATATCTTACCAGCGATAATAATGAAAGGGTGGTAGCCTTCGGGCGCTATGCCGGTATAGTCGGTGCCTATAATGCTCTTCGGGCAAGAGGAATAAAAACAAACCGGTTCAGGCTTAAACCGGCGCATCACTGCCACGACCTCGAGGAGATGTGGGCGGGTCTGAGGCTTATAGAGCTAAAACCCGGTCTTAAGATCCTGGTTACAGGTACCGGAAGGGTTGCAAACGGTGCAATGGAGACTCTCAGCGTTTGTAACCTTGTTACTGTACCTCCGGAGGATTTTCTGAACAGGGAGTTCGATGTGCCTGTTGTGTGCCAGATAGGCCCGGAGCATTATGTTAAACATAAAGAAAAACTACCCTTCAGTTTCAGTGATTTTGTCAGACACCCCGAGAATTACGAATCAACATTCCTCCCATATACGAGGGTTGCAGATATCCTTATAACAGGTCATTACTGGGATCCCCGCTCCCCGCATTTCTTTTCCCGCGACGATATGAAGAGTCCGGATTTCAGGATCTCTGTCATTGCAGACGTGAGCTGCGATGTAAATGGCCCCATTCCGTCCACAACAAGGGCAACCACCATTGCCGATCCCTTCTATGGATACAATCCCCAGACCGGCGCGGAAGAAACAGCCTTCACACGTCCCGGCAATATCACCGTAATGTCAGTCGACAACCTGCCGGGCGAACTGCCCCGCGATGCCTCCCGTGAATTCGGTGAACAACTGATGAATAGTGTACTGAATGACCTTTTGTCGGGAACAGAAAGTCCCATGATACAAAAGGCAACGATTACACAAAACGGGACCCTTACTGCAAAATTCAGATACCTTGGTAACTATTTAAATCTCTAATTTGTCCAGCACGACTTTATCAAACAAATCAATATGCAAAAATCACTCATCTTTCTACTCATCTTCCTTCTGTCGCCTTTGCTGACTGCCCAGGTCGACAACGCACCTGTGGTTGGCGTAAGCGATAAGAGGACAGAAGTTTACGGGTTTAAGAATGCCCGTGTCGTGGTCGACTACCAGACCACCATTGAGAATGCTGACATACTTATCTCCGAAGGGAGAATAGTATCTGTCGGCCAGAACCTTACGTTTCCACTGGGGACAATCGTTATTGACCTTACAGGAAAGACAGTCTATCCCTCATTTGTTGATTTGTATGCCGGCAATTACGGCATCAGGACTCAGCAAACCGCTACCCAGGACCAGGGAGCTGTACCTGGAATGACAAACATTCCGGAAGCCCTCAGGGCATTTATGACAACCACGACAGCCGATTCACGTCCGGCAGATTACTGGAATGACGGCATTAACTCATCCTATGATGTATCGCGGGAGTTCATTCCTGACACAAGAACGGCGGGTGAGTATCGCCAGGCAGGTTTTGGCGCGGTGGTTGCATTCAGGGCAACAGGCATTGCCCGCGGCACATCGGCACTGGTAAGCACCGGCGACGGGAAAGCAAATAATGTTATTCTGAAGAACAGAACTTCAGCAAATTACTCAATGACCAGAGGCCGGTCGCTGGATGCCTACCCATCCGCCCAGTTCGGGATCTACGCCCTTTTGCGCCAGCTTAATTATGATGCGCAATGGTACAGGAGCCTGCCACCGGGGTACTTTCATGACGATGGTATCGAAGCCTACAGCAAAAACCTTTCACTTCCCCAGGTCTTCGAGGTCGCCGATAAACTGCAGGTGATGAGACTCGATAATATAGGCAGGGAGTTCGGCATCAAATACATCATTAAAGGATCGGGTGATGAATACCAGGCGCTCGACGATATTGTGAAAACCGGTACAACACTTATCGTGCCGGTCAACTACCCTGAAGCCCCCGATGTGAAGGATCCTTATGATGCAATGACAATTCCCTATATTACACTGAAACATTATGAACTTGCTCCTTCAAACCTTGCCAGGCTCTCCTTGTCGGGTGTAAAATTTGCCGTTACTTCATCCGACCTGAGGAGGAGGGCTGACTTTCTGGCCAACCTCAGGAAGGCAGTCAAGTATGGCTTGCCTGAAAGTGAGGCACTTAAGGCTCTTACCCATACGCCCGCTTCGATGGCAGACGCCTCTAACCTGGTGGGAGCCATCAGGAATAATATGGTCGCAAACTTCCTGATCACATCGGGAAACATATTCCAGGATGATTGTGTGATATATGAAAACTGGGTACAGGGTGTCCCTTACAGGTTCACCGACCTCAGGACAGCGGACCTCAGGGGAACATACCTCCTTGAAGCCGATACGGCAAGGTTCCGGATGACACTATCAGGAACTCTCGAAAGGCCTTCAATAAGGCTTGTATATGATTCTACGGAAATTCGAGGGGCATCCTTTACCCTTGAGAAGGATCTAGTCAGCATTACCTTTGAAAGAGGCGGATCGAGATACAGGCTCTCCGGCTATATAAGCGGGAAAGATCTTGCAGGCCAGGGTATGTCGGATGACGGCAGATGGATCTCGTGGAAGGCAACACCATCCGGCGATGCTCCCCGGACTGATTCCGGACAGAAGAAACCTCCTGTTCCGCAGCCTCAGGCCGGAAAGATTTCTTATCCTTTCACTGCATATGGATGGAATGAATTGCCTGTGCGGGAGGATGTACTTTTCAGGAATGCGCTGGTATGGACAAATGAAAAGGAAGGCAATCTGGAAAATACCGACGTTCTTGTCAGAGGGGGAAAGATTGCAGCGATCGGAAGGAACCTGAAACCGGGCAGCGCGAGAGTCATCGACGCTTCGGGAATGCACCTTACGCCCGGTATTATCGACGAGCATTCGCATATTGCCATAGATGCGACCAACGAATCGGGTCAGGCCATAACTTCTGAAACAAGGATCAGCGACGTAATAAATCCCGAGAATATCTCCATATACCGGCAGCTTGCCGGTGGTGTCACGGCATCTCATCTTCTTCACGGTTCAGCCAACCCGGTCGGGGGTCAATCAGCTATCATCAAACTGCGCTGGGGACGACCGGCGTCAGGGCTGATGGTGGAGAACCAGGTAGGATTTCTTAAGCATGCTCTCGGAGAAAATGTTAAGCGGTCAACCAGCCGTTACCCCAACACTAGGATGGGAACGGAACAGATCATCAGGGATGCTTATCAGAGGGCTGTCGATTATAATAACCAGTGGAAAGCCTGGAACTCCCTTAAGCCTGCTGACAGGGCAGGGAAAATCCCCCCGAGACGCGATCTTGAACTGGATCCGATAGTGGATGTCCTTGAAGGCCGCAGCTTCATTACCTGCCACACTTATGTACAGTCGGAAGGGACGATGATAATGAACCTTGCCAAAGAGTTTGGTGTAAAGGTCAATACCCTTATACACTTCAACGAAGGCTATAAGATAGCAGACCAGATAGCAGCCAACGGGGTTGCGGCATCGGTCTTCTCCGACTGGTGGAATTACAAATACGAAGTGTACGAAGGCATCGCTTATAACGCCGCAACCCTTCTCGGACAGGGTGTTCTCACCTGCCTTCATTCCGATGATGCCGAGATGGGGAGAAGACTCAACCAGGAGGCGGGCAAGATCGTAAAATATGGCGGAGTTTCCGAAACAGAAGCCCTGAAACTTGTAACCCTCAACCCGGCTAAGATTCTTCATCTCGATGACAGGATGGGCAGTATCAGGGTTGGAAAGGATGCCGACCTCGTATTATGGACCGACCACCCTCTTTCGATATATGCCCGTGCAAGCAAAACAATGGTCGACGGGATAATATATTTTGATGAGGAAAGGGATGCCAGGATGAAAGAGCAGATGGAAACTGACAGAAACAGAATTATTGCAAATATCCTGCGCGAGTCGCAAACAACACAGGCACCAACCACAAATATGACAAGACGATGAAAAACAAGATATTAACTTCAGTACTACTAATCGCAGCATTCGTTATACAGGCAGGAGGTCAGGTGCCTGTTGTTGCACCGCCTCAGAAGAAGCCAGTAATGCTTGCCGGAGGCACCATCCACACAGGTACGGGAGAGGTAATTGAAAACGGAGTGGTGGCATTTGCCGCCGGCAGGATTACTTTCGTGGGTAAAGCGGAGGATAATAAACTTTCAGCAAATGGATATGAAGTCATTGATATCAGCGGAAAGCATGTTTATCCCGGACTTATTTTCCCGAACACCACTCTTGGCCTCACTGAGATCGGCAGCGGTGTGGAGGTAACAGTCGATAATCGCGAAACAGGGGATCTCAATCCCAATGTCAGGGCCATTGCGGCATATAACACCGATTCGCATGTTCTTCCCGTGATAAGGTCAAACGGTATACTTCTTGCCCAGATAGCACCCCAGGGGACATTGCTCCCGGGTACTTCAAGTATTGTACAGCTCGATGCATGGAACTGGATGGATGCCGGCTATGCCGTTGATAACGGAATTCAGATGGGCTGGCCGCGTAAATCAGCAGGCGGCAGGGGAGGAGCAGCCATGTTCATGCAGGCAGCACCGGCCGGTCCGGATGCCTATAACAGGAACGTGGAGCTCCTGGAGAAGATTTTCACTGATGCGGTGGCATATGCTGCGATTGAAAAGCCAAAGGATGTCAACCTGCGCCTTGAAGCAATGAGAGGTCTTTTT
>CAYRQY010000201.1:0-5151 GCA_964426435.1 uncultured Rikenellaceae bacterium
CTTAACAGGGATTTCCTCCTCTTTTCCCTTTCCCGTTATTATCAGCTCTTCCCTGTTACGTATGATCCTATAGTCTCCGGTGATAACCTTGCTGCCGGTATCTCCCCTGATCACTGAAATGAGGTCCATGACCTGTGACCCGGTAATGCCGTATGGCCTGAAAAGTTCAAATATAAGGGTGTGATTATGGAGCCATTTGTGAAGAGCGGTGATATCAGCACTCAGATAGCCCTTCTTTTTGGTTATGATCCTTTTTCTTAGACTTTCTGTGAAAGCAGTGACGATCTCATCGGCTCCGGCCAGGCGGAGTGACGTTTCATTGAGAGTGGTCTCTGCCGATGGATTTATCTCTATAAGCAACGGAATTATTTTATGGCGGATCCTGTTCCGGAGATATTTGGTTTCTGCATTTGATTTATCCTCCCTGAACGCAACCGAATGGGTTTCGGCGTATTTTTCGATCATTTCGCGGGTGGCAAAGAGAAGCGGCCTGATGATTCTGCCTGCAAGAGGCCTCATGCCCGTCAGTCCTGTAAGCCCGGTGCCCCTTGTAAGGTTTATAAGCATCGTTTCAATGTTATCGTTGAGGTTATGGGCAACTGCAACAGTGTCGAATCCTTCCGTTTTTCTGATCTCTTCAAACCAGGCATATCTCAGGTCCCGTGCGGCCATCTGCACCGATATATGCTTTTCTGAAGCATATTCCATAGTGCTGAATCTCTTTGAGCGGAACGAAATGTTATTACCGGCCGAGAACTCCCTTACAAGCTCTTCGTCGAGATCAGATTCCACGCCCCTGAGGCAGAAATTGCAATGCGCTATTGCAATGCTTTTGACGGTCCTTGAGAATATATGAGCCATTACCATCGAATCGATGCCCCCGCTGACAGCGAGGAGAATCCTATCGCCGGGGGAAAACAAATTGTTCTCTTCGGAATATCTAAGGAAATCATTGATCATCGGCTCAGTTATCTGTATGGAAGAACGCATGAGGGTCCCGGGTCAAAAGTATCAGGTTTAAGCAATCTTTCACCTGAAAGAATGAGATTTGTTGTTCTCGACCAGGCGGGGAGGTTGGGGAAAAAGCCAAGGCGTATCTGGAAGGTATTGAATATCAGGTTGTCATTACGTATCCTTATGCCGGCACCAATGCCGGACAGCATGTCTCCACCGGTGATTATCTGGTTTGGGGCCGACAGCAGGAGCATGTCTGCAAAAAAGAATGGAACAAATCTGAAGCCATAATAATTAGCCGGGCTGAATAAGACCGACTCAAAGCTCAGATAAAGCCTCTGCTTTCCGCTTACCGAATCATTCCTGAGGCCGGAGAGACCGTTGATTGATTCAAAGCTCAGGTATTCATCGGTATATCTGTCAAATCCCCTCGTATATTCTATTGTTACGAAATTTCTGATGCCTGACCTTCCGGTATAAAGCATATTGCTGAAGTATTTTATACCTGCAGAGAAGAGGCCCTGTTCGGTCTGTTCATCGCTCATAAAAGTACCAAGTCCGGCTGTGAGATAAATGTGTCCGAGAGGATCGCTTCGGATACCCGAAGAAGCATCCAGTCCTATGTAGCTGCGCTCCTTGAATTCGCTGTACTCCTTGCCGGCTGTTATCCTGATCATTCCTCCATACGGTACATCCTCTGTGCGTCCGTAGTTATAAAGAAGACTGGTTTTATAAAATCTCTGTATGGAGAATGAAGCTGATCCGAGATAGAGGCGATAATTCTGCAGGTGGTAATATGAATCCGGATGGATGAAAGGTCGTGCGGAAACGATATTGTTGGTGTATCTTGCGCCCAGAACAAATCTCGTCGCCGATTCCATATCGATCAGGAATGATCTTGATAACCAGTAATCCTGGAGTATATACCTCAGTGGATCAGGCTGTTCAAGAGTGCCGAGGTCTTCAGTCGTAATAATCTGTTTCACGGAGATACCACCTGCATATTTTGTGGTGGTGCTGAAAAGCCTTCTCGTAAGGGCAAAGCCGTAAGCTTTTTCTTCCAGCCCGTTCATATAGAACAGGTTAAGATCAGCAAAGCTTCTTGCGACATTGTTAATGCTGTATCTTATACCGAATCCGGGAGAAGCATTACTGTCAAAATCGTAAGGCACCTCGATTCCCACCTCATGCCCCATGCCAAAGATGTTTTTTTCAAACACCGACACACTGCCTTTTCTGATTGAGGTAAACCTGTAATCTGCACCAATGGAATAGAGATCCCTGCTGATAACCAGTACATCAACTCCTTCATCGCCGGCATCACCCACCACTATTCTGGCGTCGCTGATATAGGGAAGCTGTCTGATGATTCTTTCATTATCGCTGATAATGAGTGGATTAATCGTGTCGCCCTCCGAAAAGAGCAGGTTCTTTCTGATAATGGACTCGTTGGTGCTGAAATGGGTTTTATTGAGAAGTTTTTCTATCCCGGTCGGTTCGGAGTAAAAAGGATTGTTGATGTTTGTCCCGAACACATCAAGCCTTCTTATCTCTATCTTCCTGATCCTTTTTCCTGAAAAACCTGAATATCGTGCTTCGGTCTCATCATTTATTGCTCTTTTTACGGCAGGGTTGTCCTGGATTACGATCAGGTTGTATATCTTGCTGGCCAGCAGAGAATTTGACACCTTGGCCTTAAGTGAGTCGAGTAATAAATGGTTTCTGTTGTGGTGGTTAAATGAAGGGGGAATCAGGACCGGGCTGGTACCCGGTGTCCTTACGGGGGCAATTTGCAGGGAGGTGCCGTCAGGAATTATTCTTCTTGCAGGTACTTTCTCAATGGATTCATTCCTTATAGTATCCTGGGGGTAAACAACAACAGAGGCAAGTGTAATTACCGGCAGGAGAAGGAACCGGCATAACTTCCGCTGAGTCGGCAAATGGCACACATCAGATTCCTTGAGAATTATTGCCCAGCACGTCATCAGAATTGAACTGGAATCCAAGGCGTTTGCCGGTTATCAGCCTGGAATGCTGGATTTTTGCTTCGGCCTGGCCTACTGTGGCTATCTTCACCGCATCGTATGGCGGAACAAGCAGGTCGAACTCGAGGGCATACTGGATGGCAGTGGAAATAATTATCTGAAGTGAAGCCCTGGTTATCTCCTCCTGGCCGTAATTTGTGAAAAGCATACCCATCTGGCGCTTTCCCTCCACAAAATATTGTTTTTCGTGGTTAATAAATATCCTGGCAATCAGGTAACCCAGATCATCGAGGCGTGAATACTTGAATGAATCAGCCAGAAAATTGTAAATATTGATTATCCCTGAATAGGCGTTATACCTGTTTTTCTGAATATAGGGTGTTTTCCATGCAGGATGTTCCCTGTCGAACTGAAAGATATTGGAATGCATGCTGAAGAGAAGAATATCGCCGGCCACTTTCAGCTGAGCATCAAAACTGCTCCGGTCGGTATACTCAAGCTTTATCCTTGGGTCGTTGTTGTCGAGGTTCTGATTTACTTCCTTTGAAAGGGTCCTCAGTATGTCTTTGACGGTATTGAATGACTCCAGTGTATAATCGTAAACCTTTTCCTTCAGGACGGATTTCTCTTTCAGGGTGCCGATTATTGCGATTTTTTTCTCCTCAGGATCCTGCATTGGCTGCACATTTATTAATTGATTATTAACAAACCAGGCATCTAATGTAGTAATAATTGGCGAAAAACAAAATGAGGTATCAGTATGCCCTGGCAAAGAGCACCCGCCTCCGGGAGGGTTTGCCGGAATATATGCACGATCCCTTCTCCTCCGGAGCATCGAACGGAATAACTCTTATGGTGGCTTTTGTTTCCTCCTTTATCTTCTCCTCCGTTTCAGATGTTCCGTCCCAGTGGGCCATAATGAAGCCTCCCTGGTTGTCGAGTATATCAACAAAGTCGTCCCATTTGTCGGCATAGAAAGTGTTTTCATCGCGGAATTTAAGGGCTCTGGCATATATGTTTTTCTGTATCTCATCAAGGAGATCCGGCACCAGATTGTAAAGAGAGTCTGCCTCCACACTCTTTTTCTCAAGAGTGTCGCGTCTGGCTATCTCAACAGTATTGTTTTCCATATCCCTGGGACCGATTGCAATTCTCACCGGAACACCTTTCAGTTCATAGTCGGCAAATTTCCAGCCAGGCTTGTTGTTGTCGCGGTCATCATACTTTACGGAGATTCCTGCTTTCACAAGGCTGGTTTTTATTTCTTCGGCTTTGAGTGATATAGCGGCCAGCTGATCTGAGTTGCTGTAGATGGGTATTATAACCACCTGAAGGGGAGCCAGTTTCGGTGGAAGGATCAGCCCCTTATTGTCGGAGTGCCCCATAATCAATGCTCCGATTGTCCGTGTTGAAAGTCCCCACGATGTGGCCCATACGTAATCGAGTTTACCTGACCTGTCGGTGAACTGGACATCAAATGCCTTTGCGAAGTTCTGTCCGAGGAAATGACTGGTTCCTGACTGAAGGGCCTTTCCATCCTGCATAAGGGCTTCTATAGCGAAGGTGTCGAGGGCTCCGGCAAATCTTTCGCTGTCAGACTTATAACCCTTAATAACAGGCAGTGCCAGATAATTTTCAGCAAAATCGGCGTATACATTTATCATTTTCTCAGTCTCGGCTTCTGCTTCTTCGCGTGTCGCATGTGCAGTATGGCCTTCCTGCCAGAGAAATTCCGCCGTGCGGAGAAACAGACGGGTTCTCATTTCCCACCTTACAACATTGGCCCACTGGTTAATGAGTATCGGAAGGTCGCGGTACGACTGGATCCAGTTCTTATATGAATTCCAGATAATTGTCTCCGATGTCGGCCTTATGATGAGTTCTTCCTCCAGTTTGGCATCCGGATCCACTATGATACCCTTGCCCTTTTCGTCGTGCTTCAGCCGGTAATGAGTTACAACGGCACACTCCTTGGCGAAACCCTCAACATGAGCTGCCTCCCTGCTGAAAAATGACTTTGGAATGAAGAGGGGGAAGTATGCGTTCACGTGTCCCGTTGCCTTGAACATCCTGTCGAGCGCAGCCTGGATATTCTCCCATATCGCATAACCGTAAGGCTTAATGACCATGCAGCCTCTCACTGCAGAGTTTTCAGCGAGATCAGCTTTGATTACCAGATCGTTATACCATTTTGCATAGTTTTCTTCCCTGT
>CAYRQY010000202.1:0-5138 GCA_964426435.1 uncultured Rikenellaceae bacterium
GGTGAGGGATGCTGAAACCAACACCCTGGTCTACTCCAGAGGATTTTCGACTCTCTTCCAGGAGTGGCAGACAACGGGTGAGGCAAAAACGATACAAAGAAGCTTTTACGAGGTTGCCACCATGCCTTTTCCGAAGAGCAAAGTGAAGTTTATCCTCAGCAAAAGAGAGCGGGATGGCACTTTTTCACTTCTGTACGAGACCCTTATTGATCCGGAAGATTATTTCATTCTGAAAGAAAAGAGTGTTGATGCCGGTTTTACAAAAATACATTACTCGGGCGATCCTGAGAAATGCCTCGATATCGCATTCATTGCCGAAGGGTACACAACCGGTGAAATGGAAAAGTTCAGGAATGATGTAAGGAAGATGGCTGATGTGCTTTTTGCTGAAGAGCCTTTCGCAACCTACCGCAACAGGATAAACATCTGGGCTGTTGAGGCCGTATCACTTGAGTCAGGAACCGATGTGCCGGGAGAGAACATTTACGTAAATACTGCACTGAATTCGAACTTCTACACATTCGATCTCGACCGTTACCTTACAACCACCGATATCAAGGCCGTGAATGATTATGCCGCGGTTGTCCCCCACGACAACATTGTGGTACTGATTAACAGTCCGAGGTACGGAGGAGGCGGTGTTTACAACTATTACAGCGGGACAACGGTCGATCATCCTCTCTCACCCAAGGTCTTTACCCATGAACTTGGCCATGGTCTTGCAGGTCTTGCGGATGAGTATTATTCGTCAGAGGTTGCCTATGATGAGTTTTATCCCCTTGATGTTGAACCATGGGAGCCCAATATAACCACTCTAATCAGCTTTGACCTTAAATGGAAGAATATGATCCCAAAGGGCATACCTGTTCCAACTCCGGCAGAGGATAAATACAGCGGTGTTACAGGGCTTTTCGAAGGCGGCGGATATTCGGCAAAGGGGATTTACCGTCCCGAAATGGATTGCCGCATGAAGAGCAACGGCCCCAAGGGATTCTGCAGTGTCTGCAGGGAGGCAATTACCAGGATGCTGGAATTTTACACAGAATAATGGGCAGGGGCAATGCAAGCATTGCCCCTATTGAAATGGGCAGGGGCAATGCTGCATTGCCCCTGTTGAAAATGTTATTCCATGCGATATCCGCATCACCGGGTTTTGCGGTCAAATATTGCATAATACAGCACAAGGCTGAGGCCGCCGAAAATGAATATCATCGAAACATAATCCGGGCCCTCGTCTAGCAGTCTCAGTGAACTCACAATAGCGCCTGCGATTACACCAAGACCGATACCCATAAGGAACATCCCGATCTTGAGGGTGAACCTCGACCAGTTAAATGATATCCCGGATCTCTCTTTCCCGGTATTGAAGAGGCTGGCATCAGCCCCCTTCTCTATCAGCGCCAGACGCTCCCTGTGCCTTGTGGTGTAATAGAGATACATGATACCAAATACTGCTGCAAATAATGCGATAAAAACAATTGCTGTTGTCATAATTTTAAAATATTGGTTAATAACTCTTTTCGCTTCTTAGACATACAGATTTCATGAAATGTTACAAAAAACCTGAATTAATTTCTGCCTCCTGGTAACCATTTCGTAATTTTAAGCGTCAAAGAGGCAAATGGAGTATAAAGGAGACATATATTACATTGATCTGGTCCTGGAGGGGAATATCAATGCCTTCTCCTTTATAGTTGACAGGCACAAGGACAGGATGTTCAATCTTGCACTAAGGATATGCGGCAACCGCGAGGAGGCCGAGGAGGTTGCGCAGGATGCCTTCCTGAAGGCATTCAGGTCGCTCAGCAGTTTCAGGAAAAAAAGCACTTTCTCAACCTGGTTGTATCGTATAGTATATAATACATCTATCTCGCTTGTCAGATCAAGAAAGGATAATCTTCTCTCGGTGGAAGATTTCCCTGCCGATGTGATTGATTTCATGAGGATCACACCTGACGAAAATGAAGCTGAAAAGGAATACAGGGATTCTCTCGTCAGCTTTGCATTACAAAAGATAAGTGATGAAGAGAGGGGACTTATAACCCTTCATTATTATGATGAATTAAGTATTGAGGAGATGTCGGATGTAACCGGAATCAGCCGGGCCAATATAAGAGTTAAACTATTCAGGGCCAGGCAGAAAATGCTGGAAATAATAAAAACCGCTGAGAAAAAACAGAACTTAAGTCATCTCAGACTCCACACTTCAAACTCTGTAAATTATGGATAACCAGAACGTACACAATGAAGATATCCTGAAGGAATACATTTCTCCCGGGAGCCATGAGAAGGCGCCTGAGGGTTTCCTGATGAAAACTATGGCAAGGGTGCGAATAGAAGCAGGAAGTGTGCCTGCAGTCAGAAGATACCGGTTCCGTAATTTCGTCCCGCTCACCGCCGGACTGATAACGATAGCGCTTATTTTATCAGCGATAATTGCACCCGGCAACGGAGATTCGTTCCTCGACAGGATTGCTGAAGGAGTTTCATTTACTAAGGTATCTCTTCCACAGCTAAATACAGATATCTTCCGGGGATTTACATTTCCTCCGGTGGTGATTTATGTCCTGGTAGGGATTATTATTCTTGCGCTCTTCGACAGGCTGCTGTCATTATTCTTCCGCCGGAAGGTGTAGAGGCAATGCATGCATTGCCTCTACGAAATCACCTTGGTATCAAGGCCTTTTTCATTCAGGGAGATGCTCATTGACTGCATCGTATCCTTTACACCCTTTCTGATTTCGCAGCTGCCCTTCAGGTGAACAATAAGCGCGCACTGTTCTGCCTGAACGGGATCGTGCCCGCAAACCTCAACCAGCGATTTGATTACATGGTCGAAAGTGTTAATGTCGTCGTTGAAAAGAAGGAGCGAATAGATCCTGCCTTCCCCTGATTTCTGTTTGCCTTTATGTAATGTTCTTTCTTTCATTCCGGTCTTTCAAAAAGCTGACGCGCCATTTCAGTATCAATCTCCCGTGTGCCTAACCATGCAGTCACTCTTGCTTCCCTGTATCCGTTCCTGACAAGCAGGTCTGCATAGTCCGAAGCACTTTCAAAGGTAATGAATTTTCCTATCAGATAAGCTGTTTTCCCATCTTCAGCGGTAAAAATATCAAGACCCCTGTTGCCCGCTATAACCCTCATCGTCTCAACCATATCGTCCTTAAGGGGTTTGGCGCTCCTGACCGCCTCGACCCTGAACGAGAGGGTTGGCGGCTCGCTGCCCTCCTGCTTTTCAGGAACTTTCGCAGCGGGGGTGGTGAAGAGAGGAACATTTCCCCATTCTTTCTCAAGCACTACTGCTCTCTCGGCCGATACTACCTTGCCATCAAGCAGCGAAGCCACAAAAGCATCCCTGAAACCCAGCTGCCTCACGGTAGTCAGTGCCCTGCTGGCGTCAGCCACCCTCCTGAACATGCCTGCATAATAGATGGTCAGGTCAGTGCCTGGTCTGGTAAAACCGTAAACCGGTGTTATGCCCTTGAAAACCGAGGGGGTAACAGGGTTACGGAACACAGCCATCTGGATACGGTATATCAGCCCCTCAGGTATGGGAGGGTCTATGGCCAGCCTGTCTGCAGGACCAGAAACAGCATTGGTGGTTACCTCAAACACTGAGAAAACCTCAGCTCTCTTTTGCGCTGGCTGCCCTGCTGCCGGTTTTACAGCATCCTGTCTGACGGGTTCCTGTCTGACGGGTTCCTGTCTGACGGGTTCCTGTCTGACGGGTTCCTGTTTCACGGGTTCCTGTTTGACGGATCCAGCTTTTATAGTCTCTTTTTCCGTACCTTTTTCCTTTACCAGGGCTCTTGCCTCATTATACTTCTGGTCAGCCATGCTCTGCCATTTTGCTGACATCAATTCCATTTCGGATATCTCTTTCTCAGATGCTGCCTTCTGGGCCGGGTTTTTTCCTGAAAGTTGTTTCTTCCTTTCGGCGGCAAGGTTCTGAAGCGAGTCGGCTTTCACCTGGTAATCAAGAGCTTCCCGTAGCGTCCTGTCATAATCAGCAGGTAGTACTACTGTCCTGGTCTCCTTTGCCGGTGGGGGCGGTGGGCTTTTTTCCTTTGCCGGTGAGGGCGGTGTAGTTTTTTCCTTTGCCACGGGCTCCCTGGTTTGTGAAGGAACCGGATCAGGAAAAGCCTGTTTCATTTTTTGTTCGGCAGTAACCTGTGCAAGCTCACCTCTTCTTTCATTACACTGTCTCACAAAATCCTCGACATTGTATTCCCTGGCTGTCCTCCTTCCTGCCTGAGCCGAAAACTGGCGGTAATTATTTATTGCGGCAGCATACTGCCCGGCCTGCTGCTGAGCCCTTGCAAGCCAGAAAAGGAGATCGGGCGGGACCGACCTTGCAACTCCGGCACCCTGAAACGACTGCTGCAACAATTCAACAGCGCTCAGCGGATCCCTTTCAAGCTTTACAAGAGATACTCCGGCGTAATACTTATACAACGGATCTCTCGTATATATTTTAAGAAGCTCCGTGAATCCCTGTAAAGCCTCCTCGTAACTCCCTTTTGTAAAAGCGTCAAGTGTTGCCTGCCTCGAAGGGGGAGGCTGAGTAACCTGGGTATAAACACGCGGCGTCGACACAGATGTCAGGACGAGTATTAAGAACAACAGCAATAATCTTGCATCCTGCCTGGCCTTATGAAAGGTGTGTATCATAAATAACTAATCTACAGTCGCTTAATGCTTATCTTCCCTTAGAAAGATAACGATTTATGTTAATAATAATTGTTTTAAGTCTGACCATAAAACAATTCAAACTTCGTAAATTTTTTTGAAAAAAATACAGGACCATGCTTTTAAAACATATTGGTAAAGTTCAGGCATTTGATCATCAGTTCATTACAAAAACAAGCACCTGTCGGGAAGAAGAGTGAGGGATGGTTTTTTTTTTGCCTCGAATTGATTTCTTTAATAACTTTATTATTTTACAGCGATTTACATCACAAGCATATTAATCTGATTGAAGATCTACATAAAAAATATGGTTTGCATCCGATGCCAGATGGTGGTTAAAGCCGAACTGGGAAAACTCGGACTGCGCTACATTGATGTTACTATCGGAGAGGCTGATATAATTGATGATATCGGGCCTGAACAATTGCAGAAACTGGATAAAGCTTTAA
>CAYRQY010000203.1:0-5095 GCA_964426435.1 uncultured Rikenellaceae bacterium
TCCCGGGGGAACTCACATCATTTCTTAGTTTTAAAAGTCTCAGCCTTACTTCAGCTTTTCCCGGAAGAATCCCACAGTGCGGCTCCATGCAAGCTTGGCGGCTTCCTCATTGTAGCGCTGGGGATTGCTGTCGTTGTTGAATGCGTGGGCTGTCCCCGGGTATATAAAGATCTGGTACTCCTTGTTATATTTTTTCAGGGCTGCTTCAAAGGCTTCTATCCCGGCATTTATACCTGCATCATTTTCGGCATAATGGGCCATAACGGGTGCCTTTATCTTCTCCACATCCTCGGGTGCCGGCTGACGTCCGTAGTATGGGACAGCCGCATTGAGGTCGGGTGCATTCACTGCCACCTGGTTTGTCATGGCACCACCCCAGCAGAAGCCTGTACAGCCTACTTTGCCGTTTGAGTTGGGGTGAGTCTTAAGGTATTTCACAGCTGCCACGAAATTCTTTGTTGTCTCTTCGCTGTTGAGCTGTTTGAAAAGCTCACCGACATTCGACACATCATCCGGTGTGCCGCCCACAGGCGACAGTGCATCAGGAGCAAGAGCAAGAAAGCCCTCTTTTGCCATCCTTCTTGTAACATCCTGTATATGGGGTACAAGACCTCTGTTCTCGTGAATAACGATCACCGCACCAAGTTTTGTTCCCTTTTTTGGGCGCGCAACATAGGCCCTCATATCACCTGTTGCTGCAGGATATTTGATGAACTCGGTAACCAGCTCGGGATCGGTCTGGGTATTTATGGCACCCTTTAACTCATTTTCTTCGAGTGCCGGAAGCAGGGCAAGAGCTGCTGCCGTACTTCCGGTGAGTAGTGCAAGCTTTTTCAGGAATGAACGCCTGTTTGTCTTCCCGTGCCTGTAATCATTATACAATTCAGTCGCTTTTTTGTCCATATAATCAAGGTTAATGGTTTAATAATAAAAAGGTAAGATACAAAAAAAAACAAAACCACCAAAAATCACTAAATTGCGTAATCAAGCTACCTAAACTATAATAATCATGAAACAGGATATTGAGATCGCACAGGAAGCCAGGATCAGGCCCATTGTGGAGATTGCGGAAATGCTTGGGATTTCGGAAGATGACCTCGAATTATATGGCAAATACAAGGCAAAGATCCCGTTAAGCCTTATGGATGATGAACGCATCAAACAGGCGGGTCTGATACTTGTTACAGCCATCACACCGACTCCTGCGGGCGAAGGTAAGACCACAACTTCTATAGGGCTTGCACAGGCTCTGAACAGGATCGGTAAAAGGACAACGGTTGTTCTGAGGGAACCATCGCTGGGTCCTGTCTTTGGTATAAAGGGAGGTGCCGCAGGAGGGGGATACTCCCAGGTGATACCAATGGAAGATATAAACCTTCATTTTACCGGTGATCTCCCGGCTGTTGAGAAGGCACATAATCTTCTTGCAGCTCTGATTGATAATAATATTCAGCTGAAGACAGGAAACCTGGGGATCGATCCGAGGACGATAGAGTGGAAAAGGGTGATGGATATGAACGAAAGATCGCTCAGAGACATCGTGATCGGCCTTGGCGGAACAACAGAGGGTGTCCCGAGGCAATCGGGATTCAATATAACAGCAGCCTCCGAAGTGATGGCAACCCTCTGTGTGGCAAGGGATCTCATTGATCTGAAGGAGAGGCTCGGAAACATCTTTATTGGCTATACTTACGACGATAAGCCGGTTTTCGCACGCGATCTCAAGGCGCAGGGAGCAATGGCAGCCCTTCTGAAAGATGCCATTAAACCCAATCTGGTACAGACACTCGAAGGTACGCCGGCGATCATCCATGGCGGACCTTTTGCGAATATAGCACAGGGGACAAATACGCTCATAGCTACCCGTACCGGTCTTTCCCTTAGCGAATATGTGGTGACCGAAGCCGGTTTTGCAAGCGACCTGGGTGCCGAGAAATTCTTTGATATAAAATCACAGTATGGTAATCTGAAGACCAATGCAGTTGTCATAGTTGCTACGGTAAGAGCGCTGAAATATCACGGCGGTGCCAAACTCCAGGCCCTTCAGAACGAAGATACCGAAGCCCTGCAGAGAGGTTTTGACAATCTCGATAAACATATCGAGAATATGAAATACTTCGGATTCAAACCGGTTGTTGCCGTTAACAGGTTCAGTTCGGACAGTGAGGCTGAACTGGCACTTCTTGTCAACCATTGTGAATCGCGGCAAATAAAGGTTGCCATAAATGAATCGTGGGCAAAGGGCGGTGAAGGAGCTGTCGATCTGGCTAACAAAGTGCTGGAATCAGTCAGGAGCTGTCCCGATTGTTTCAGGCCCTTGTATGACCTTTCGTGGCCTTTCGAGAAAAAGATAGAGACGATATGCAAGAAAATGTACGGAGCCGAAAACGTCGAGTATACGATAAAAGCTAAAAATCAGCTTGATAAGATAGATAGACTTGGCTTCGGCAACCTTGCAGTGTGCATCGCAAAAACCCAGAAATCTCTTTCCGACGATCCTCTTAAACGGGGCCGCCCAAGGGGTTTCACTGTGAAAATCCGTGAGGTTGAACTCTCTTCAGGGGCAGGATTCATTGTGCCGATTGCAGGCACTATAATGAGAATGCCGGGATTGCCTGCACTCCCTTCGGCAGAAAAGATTGATGTAGATGCAGACGGCAAAATATCAGGATTGTTCTGAGATTATCCTGTTTTTAGTTATTTTTACCATTATACCAAATCAGAAATGAGATGAAGATAACCCTTGTTTACCTGATCTTCTTTGCTCTCGCTTTTTCAGCCTGCAAGAGATACAGCAAATATGAAGATGTGCCTTTCACGGAAAAAGAACCACGCGACTGGGAGAATCCCGGAATGTTCAATCAGAACCGCGAACCGGCCCGGGCCACTATGGCAAGTTTTAACAGCGAGATTGAAGCTCTTGAGGGAGAGAGAAAAGCTTCGCCGAATATCGTTTCGCTGGATGGTATGTGGAAATTTCATTGGGTTAAAACACCCGCAGAAAGACCTTACTGGTTTTTTAAGGATAACTATGACACGCGTGACTGGGACGACATTGAGGTGCCTTCGAACTGGCAGATGAAAGGCTATGATGTTCCGATCTATGTCAACATAGGGTTCGGCTTCAAGGCCGATCCTCCCCGTATACCTCACGACTGGAACCCGGTTGGGTCATACAAAAGAACCTTTGCCGTTCCCGGGGACTGGAAAAACAAGGAGATCTTTCTTCATTTCGGAGCGGTAAGCTCAGCATTCTATGTCTGGGTGAATGAAGAACTGGTGGGGTATCACCAGGACAGTAAAGTGCCGGCGGAGTTCAATATAACAAAATTTCTCAAAAGAGGCAAGAACACCCTGGCTGTGGAGGTATACAGATGGTGCGACGGAAGTTATCTTGAAGATCAGGATTTCTGGAGGCTGAGCGGAATCCAGAGAAGCGTGTACCTTCATGCCCGGCCAACTACATTTATCCGTGATTTCTTTGCTGTCGGCGACCTGCAGAATAATTACAACGACGGTTACTTTACCCTTGATGTTGAACTGAATGGCACCGGGGAGAAAAGAAATGAATTCATTGTTGAAGCTTCGCTGTTCGACAACGGACAGAAAATCTGGTCAGAGTCGAAGGATGTCGGAATAACTGACAGCAAAGGCCTGGTAAGCTTTTCCAGAACCTTGCCGGGCATAAAGAAATGGTCGGCAGAAACACCTTACCTGTATTCGCTTGTGATAAACCTGAAAGATAATTTCGGCAATCACCTCGAGAGCGTAGGATGCAAAACCGGGTTCAGGAAAGTTGAAATAGTAAACTCACAGCTGCTTGTAAATGGGGTTGATATCTATCTCAAAGGGGTTAACCTCCACGAACATCACGATATTACCGGTCATGTTCTTGATGAAGCCACACTGCTGAAGGATATCCGTGTGATGAAGAGCAACAACATAAATGCAGTGAGGACATCCCACTATCCCCAGCAGGAGTTATGGTATGAACTGTGTGACAAATACGGGCTTTATCTTATTGATGAAGCTAATATTGAGTCGCATGGAATAGGCTACAATAAAGATGTTACACTTGCTGATAAACCCGAATGGGCAGAGGCTCATCTCGACAGGATGAGAAGCATGGTGGAGCGCGACAAGAACCACCCCTCCGTTATAATCTGGTCGATGGGCAATGAGGCAGGTGACGGGCACAACTTCCTGAACGGATACAAGTGGATCAAGGGCCGCGATGCAACCCGTCCGGTACAATATGAAAGGGCAGAAAAAAGCACCAATACAACAGAACGGCACACAGATATCTGGTGCCCGATGTATGCCCGGATAGAACAGATCGAAGCTTATGCCAGGGACGACAGTAACGACAGACCGCTTATCCTGTGCGAATATGCACATGCAATGAATAATTCGGTCGGTAACCTGCAGGATTACTGGGATGTAATTGAAAAATACCCGAAGCTCCAGGGAGGATTCATCTGGGACTGGGTTGATCAGGGCCTGTTGAAGACCAGTGAAGACGGAGAGAAGTTCTGGACCTATGGGGGCGACTGGGGAGAAGAGGGCCTTCCCAGCGATGGTGTATTCTGTATAAACGGGCTGGTATGGCCCGACAGGGTCGGACATCCGAGCCTTTACGAAGTTAAAAAGGTGTACCAGTATGTGGGATTCGAACCTGTCGACCTTGCCAACGGCATGATTAAGATCAGGAACAAGTATGATTTTACTGACCTTTCGGTCTTCATTTTCGATTATGACATTGTGGCCGACGGTACTCCGATACAGTCAGGCAAGCTTTCTTTTCCTGAGTTTAAGCCCAAAGAGGAAAAACTTGTTAATATCCCTATAAGCAGGATAGATCCTGCACCGGGCACCGAGTACTTCCTGAATATAAGGGTCTCCCGGAGCGACGACTGGAATTATGTGCCTGAGGATCATATTTATGCAACCGCTCAGTTCAAGCTTCCAGCCGAAGGCAGACCGGTAAGGGCAGGTCAGGATGACATTGCCGTTCTGAATACAAACAGTGTCGGGAATAAACTTGAAGTAAGCGGGCCTGAGATGAAGATCGTCTTTGATCTTGAAAAAGGGAAGA
>CAYRQY010000204.1:0-5073 GCA_964426435.1 uncultured Rikenellaceae bacterium
GTCCATGTAACATTGAACCTCGAACATTGAACCTTGAACATTGAACCTTGAACACTGGTTCTCTTATGATTCGGTTGGCTGAAACTTGAACCTTGAACCTCGAACCTTGAACCTTGAACCTTGAACCTCGAACCCATCTTATAAACTTTTGCGCTTTTTGTTATATTTGTCATCTTACCATATTTTATGTATGTCAAACAAAGTTTTTAACATTGCCATTGCAGGTTGCGGGAAAGTGGCTCACCTTCACGCCAAAGCCATTCAGAACATCCCGCATGCGAGGCTTGCCGGAGTATGGAGCAGGACAGCCGGTACAGCCAGCGATTTTGCTGCCCTTTATAAGACATCGGCTTACACCGACATAATTCAAATGGTCAGGGAGAACAGTATTGATCTGGTACTGGTATGCACCCCGCATCCGTTTCACATGCAGCCTGTCGTTGAAGCTGCCGAAGCGGGAGCGAACGTGCTGGTCGAGAAACCCCTGGCGTCTGAGCTGAGCGATTGCGACACGATCATCAATACATGCAGGTCAGCTGGTGTAAAACTGGGGGTAATAAGTCAGCGCAGATGGTATCCACCTGTCATAAGGGTAAAAGAGGCAATTGAGTCGGGTAAGATTGGAAAACCCGTACTCGCAACGGTAACTATGCTTGGGTGGAGGGATAAAGCTTACTATGACTCCGATGCCTGGAGGGGAACCTGGAAGGATGAAGGGGGAGGCGTGCTGGTGAACCAGTCTCCACATCAGCTCGATATAATGCTCTGGTACATGGGAGAGATTGATGAGGTATATGGGATTTGGAGGAATCTGAACCATCCGTATATTGAGGTTGAGGACACTGCCGTTGCTATAATTAGATTCAAAAGCGGGGCAATAGGCAATATTGTTGTCAGCAATTCACAGAAGCCCGGACTTTACGGGAAGGTTCACGTGCATGGTGAGAACGGCGCTTCGGTGGGAGTACAGACCGACGGGGGATCGATGTTCATAGCCGGAATGACAGGCATCGCCGAACCTCCCGTCAACGATGTATGGAGCGTCCCAGGAGAGGAGAAACTGCCTGAGAAGTGGAAGGAAGAAGACTCTGCACTCTTCAGCACTATTGATCCGATGGTACACTACATGCAGCGTCAGGCAGAGGATTTCCTGGATGCCATCGCTGCAGACAGGCAACCGTCTGTAACGGGGGAGGATGGACGAAGAGTGGTGGAACTCTTTTCCGCCATTTACCGCTCAACACGCGATAATGCCCCGGTGAAATTCCCCCTTGCCCCTGAACCCGGCATGGACGGACGTATTTGAGCAGGGAGCAGGGGGCAGGGAGCAGGGGAAACAGATGAAGCTGAAAGAGCGAAAGGGAGATGGAGCGATGGAGCGATGGATCGAAATTTCCGCCTTCCGCCTTCGGGCTTCGGACTTCGGACTTCGGACTTCGGGCTATATTGCTAAGAGTAAAAACTATATACACATAATTATAAATAAACCTAAATGAGTGCCTTCTACATCATCCTCATCGTTCTGGCCGGAGTGACACTCCTGTTGCTGATGGTCCTTAAGTTCAAGCTGAGTGCCTTTCTCGCGCTTCTTATCACCTCGATATTTGTTGGGGTAATGACAGGGATGCCACTGACGGCCATCTCCGAAAGCATACAGAACGGGATGGGAGGGACCCTGGGTTTTGTAGCCACTGTGGTGGGACTTGGAGCCATATTCGGGCAAATGCTTGAAAGCTCGGGAGGTGCCGATGCGCTGGCACATTACCTGATTAACAAATTCGGTAAGAAAAGAGCTCCCTGGGCCCTGGTGCTTACGGGTTTTCTTGTAGGTATTCCTGTTTTTCTCGATGTGGGACTGATAATTATTATACCGCTCGTTTATGCCCTCACCCGCGATACAAAGGTCTCAATCCTCTATTATGCAATACCCCTGCTGGCAGGACTGGCAGTAACGCATGCCATGGTGCCTCCCACACCCGGACCGATAGCCGTGTCGGAGATACTGGGAGTGCAGCTGGGATGGGTGGTTCTGTTCGGGATAATTATAGGAATACCCGTGGCTGCGATTGCCGGTCCCCTTTTCGGACGCTTCATTGCAAAAAGGATGTATATACCTGCACCTGCGGATATCTTTAAGGCTGAAGAAGAGTCACCTGAATCGCCTAAACAGCTTCCCTCTTTCAGAATAATCGTACTCGTTATATCAGCTCCCCTGTTTCTTATACTTACAGGCACATTCGTAAATGTGGGAGTCGAGCAGGAGATTATTGCAAAATCAATCATAACTGATGTAATCTCTTTTCTCGGACATCCTTTTACAGCCCTCATAATAGGGGTCCTGCTGTCGATACGGTTATGCATCAGCAGGAAGATGCCCCGGCAGAAAATACTGGACCTGAGTACCAAAGCTCTTGGACCGGCAGGAATAATAATACTTGTAACAGGAGCGGGTGGTGTTCTGAAGCAGATACTTGTCGACAGCGGGATAGGTAAGATGCTGGCGGAGTCGATAGCAGAATCATCCATACCTCTTATATTGCTTTCCTGGTCGTTGGCGGCCCTTGTCAGGATAACACAGGGATCGGCAACAGTGGCCATGATCACCGCTGCAGGGATAATGGCCCCGATCCTCCCTCTGTTCAGCCTCAGCCAGCCTGCCACAGCTCTTATCGTCATCTCCATCTCGTCGGGAGGGACAATACTCAGTCATGTGAACGACAGCGGCTTCTGGATTGTGAGCAAATATCTGGGAATGAACGAAAAACAAACCCTTAAATCCTGGACCGTCATGGAAACCATTGTGGCTGTGGCCGGACTGGCCCTTACTTTGCTTCTGAGTCTATTTATCAAATGATTATTTGACGCTGCCGGAAGGCAGAAAGGAAAACCGGGTTTTTCAACTACGTCCGTGTCATATACGGACAGCCGATGGCACGGGACAATGACTTCCGGACAGGTTAATATGGGTTTTATTTTCAAAAAGAGGATAATTAATTCTCCTAATTTAGAATATAAATTTGCTGTATTTCCAAAAATATATATTTTTGTATATAAATAGAAATATATGTGGATTGAATTCCAGGCAAAGATGAGACCGTTCCGGGTATTCTCCACCATGGATGTGGAGAAGCAGTTCGCTGATATGAACTCTATGAATCTGGTGCGCTGGCAGAAGAAAGGATATATTCTGAAGCTCAGGAATCAATGGTACACATTCAGTGATCCGGAAAGCAGCGAGAATATCACCTGGCTGGCCGCCAATCTGATCTATGCACCCTCCTATGTAAGTTTACATACTGCATTGTCCTGGTATAACCTGATTCCTGAGATGATAGTATCTACAACCTCAGTTACTGCCCTTAAAACCAATAAATTCAAGACTCCTCTCGGACGTTTTGATTATCACCGCATGAAGCCGGAGCTATTTGGTTTTGGATATGTGCTGGAAGACATGAATCCCTCCGGCAGGGGAAGTAAAAACAACAGGAAGATCCTGACGGCAACACCGCAGAAAGCCATTCTTGATTTCTTTTATATTAATAGTTACTATAACTCCGAAAAAGAGATAGAAAATCTGAGAATGAACAGTACCGAATTGACAAAAATTGTAGACAGAGAGTTTTACAGGTATCTTGCCAGATTTGAAAGCAGAGCCCTGGAACGCAGGATCCATTTAATGACCAAGATTTACTGCTTATGATAAACTTCGACGAGATAAAACACTTCTTTTCAGATAATCTTAGAAGAGATCCATCATACTTCGAGTATATGCTGAAGGACTATTTTCAATACCGGATGCTGGACATTATCTTTTCAGGAGAATATGCCTCCAGGCTGAGTTTTATAGGAGGTACGAGCCTCAGGATTTTGTATAATATTCAACGCTTCAGTGGAGATCTCGACTTTGATTGTTTCCAGCTGTCGAGGGATGAGTTTATGCAGATAACAGAGAAGGTCATGGCAAGGCTCAGGATGGAAGGCATTAAAGTCGAGGCAGAAGATAAAGAAGAGGATCTGAAAATTTCCGCGTTCAGGAGGAACATAATTTTCCCCGGACTGCTTTATGAATCAGGATTGACAGGTCATAGAGGTAAAAAACTTTTGATAAAGATCGAATGTGAACCGCATAATTATCTGTACGAACCCGTTAAACCTGTAATTCAGAAGTTTAATGTTTTTACACAGATATTTTCCCCATCCCCCGGCATTCTTCTGTCGATGAAAACAGGGGCTGTTCTTGAGAGGGGGAAAGGCAGGGATTATTATGATTTTATTTTCCTCTCAGGCCTTACAGATCCGGATTTTGGGTATCTGGACATGAAATTCGGGATTACAAATCACGTTCAATTATGTGAAAGGATTCTAAGATCCTGCGAAACTACTGATTTTGAGAAAAAATCACGCGATTTCGAAAAACTTGTATTTAACCCGGAAGAAGCCCGAAAAGTGCTGTTTTTCC
The DNA here is from genome assembly GCA_964426435.1 of uncultured Rikenellaceae bacterium. Taxonomy (GTDB): domain Bacteria; phylum Bacteroidota; class Bacteroidia; order Bacteroidales; family VadinHA17; genus LD21. The sequence goes on from CAYRQY010000204.1 coordinate 4,460, forward strand.
GAGAGTATATCCGGGGGAAATTAGATCAATATACCAGCTAGCTGCCAATTTTTCGCCTATCATCTATCGCCTATCTTCTATCGCCTATCGCCTATTTTTATCCTCCGTAGCTTTAGCGAAGGAGGTAGCGGAGGAGGTAGCGAAGGAGGGCGCCTATCATCTATCGCCTATCATCTATTCCGCTGTCGCGGAATCTCCACTTCGTATCGATCGCCTGTCGCCTTTTTTTTCACTCTTTCCGTGACGTTATATCAAACAAATCGCCTATATTTACAGTTGGATCTGTTTCTGGCCGGAAACAGCTGATTTATATTGTTTTGCCAGTTTCATGACATGGGACTGACGAGGCGGAAGCATGGAAATAGGGGAGATCCGATTTGAGAATTGTGAGTTTTGATTTTTGATTTTAGATTCAAATCACAAATCACAAATCACAAATAACCCATTCACTTTATAATGAAGACAATAATATTAATTCTCTTAATTATCATTTTCTGCTCCTGCAGCAGTGAAAAAACAACTGACGATCATGTTGAGACTATTGATATTGAATCCAATATCAGCAACATGCAGGAAGCAAATCTCAGTTCATTTTGTGAAAGTTTGCGATATAT
>CAYRQY010000205.1:0-5067 GCA_964426435.1 uncultured Rikenellaceae bacterium
AGGACTCAGCCGGCTGTTTATAAATACGTGTCCCATAGCAGAGAACCCTGCCGTATTGAATCCGCTGAATGTCACCGTGTTGCTGTAATCATTCCGATGCCTGATTATGATGAATGCAAGTTCCAGCAGATTAAAAATAAATTTTAGACCGAACAGCGCCACACCGGTCAGATAGGTGATCCATAATAACCGCGACCAGTTATTTCCTTCATTCGCATGGGAATTGACGGTATCCGCCATTCCCTGGCTGCCTGTCACGAAGATCTCAGACAGGGTCTTTCCAAAGAAGGGCATATTAACCGGCCTGGCAGTATGGATCGTAATAAGCGGCAGCACCAGCGACAACAACAGGGAGGTAATGATAAACAGCCTGTTCCTGGCATAAAGGGTATCCTTACTCAGCAGGAGAGAGTATACTATATAGAACGCTGCCATGTAGCATGCTGACTTTAAAACATATACCATCATTGTATTCATCTTGCGGATATTTTTTCTATTAAGTCTTGCAGTCCTCCGGCCTCCGTAGTCTTGACGAAGGAGGCTCTTAGTCTCTCGTGCAGTCCTCCGGCCTCCGTAGTCTTGACGAAGGAGGCTCTAAGTCATGCAGTCCTGCAGTCTTGCAGTCGCTTAGTCTTCTTCTTCTTCTTCACCTCTCCCTCCATCACCTTCATTATCCTCTCCATCTCCTTAACCGAAATATTCTCTTCCCTTGCAAAGAAACTCACCATCTTTCCGAAGGAGTTTGAGAAATAATCGTTCACGAAATTCTTCAGATGGGTTCTTGAATACTCATCTTTCGAAATAACCGGATAATATTCATGGGTTCGTCCGTAAGCCTTGTGGGTTACAAAACCCTTTTCCTGGAGTATCCTCACGATGGTGCTCACCGTATTATATGCCGGCCGCGGTTCATCGAAGTATTCGAGGATCTCTTTTACAAATCCTTTTTTTCTCTTCCAGAGGATATGCATTATCTGCTCTTCAGCCCGGGTTAATTCTCTCATGACATTTTCTGATTCTGTTTATACAGCAAATATAAAACGAAAATATTAGTTATGCAACTAATTTGTTAATTTTTTTGCTGAAATAACAGATTTTTTTGTTTTTTCCTGAAATTTCCTGCCTGAACCCATCGCGTATTATCAATGAACGCTGTTTTTAGCTTCACATCATTTCGACTGGAATCTTAATCTTTTAAGCGGGCGGCAGTAATTTTTTTTAATATTTTAAGGAAATTGCTTACTTTTAACCTTTCATTCTGCAAAGCCTGCAGGATGGAATGAAAAGAAGAGGATAAAATGAAAGTCAGTATTTTCAGGGAAAACCTGAGGATTTCTTTTAAAGCCATTAAGTCGAACAGGGTAAGAGCGATACTTACTATCTGTATAATTGCTTTCGGTATTATGGCACTGGTGGGCATCCTCACGGCAATAGATGCCATCAAGTCTTCCCTTACATCCCAGTTCACCATGATGGGGGCTAATTCATTCACCATAACATCGCGCGGAATGAATGTGCAGATAGGAAACAACAGGTACAGGGCCCGCAATTATTCCCGGATATCCTACAGGGAGGCAAGCGAGTTCAAGGAGAGGTTTACCGAAGCAGCCTGGGTATCGGTCTCTTTTAATGCCACCGGATTATCCACGGTAAAGTACGGATCGGAAGAGACCAATCCTAACGTAAGCCTTACCGGCGTAGATGAAAACTACCTTTCGGTATCTGGCTATGAGATTGAGGCGGGCAGGGGATTTACCGAGGATGATATAAGGCTGAACAGAAGATTTGTCCTGCTTGGATCGGATATTGTCAGAATGATCTTCCCCGGCAACCTGGATCCGGTGGGGAAGGAGGTTACGGTTGCAGGCCTTAAGCTCCAGGTTATAGGTACGCTCAAGAGTAAGGGTGCAAGTGCGATGAGCAGCGACAATGTATGTTTCATGCCGGTTTCAACGGCGAGGCAGTATTACTCAAGGCCCAACATGACGTTCAGTATAACGGTAATGCCTCTCAATCCGGTTAATCTGGAAATGATGGCGGGTGAAGCCGAAGGTCTCTTCAGGGTTGTGCGCAACCTTGGTCCCGGCGATGAATCGGATTTCAATATCTCAAAAAGCGACTCCATACTCAATCTTCTTCTGAAGAATTTAAGGTATGTTACCCTTGCTGCTACCCTGATTGGGATCGTAACCCTGTTCGGTGCTGCGGTGGGCCTTATGAATATAATGCTTGTTTCGGTGACCGAGCGCACCAGGGAGATAGGTGTCAGGAAAGCGATAGGAGCCAAGCCCGTTACCATAAAATATCAGTTCCTTTTCGAATCGATCATGATAGGTCAGCTCGGAGGAGTGTTTGGTATTGTGCTTGGCATTATGATCGGAAACCTCGTATCATCGCTGCTGAGGTCGAGCTTCATAATACCCTGGATCTGGGTGGGGACAGGCATTGTGGTATGTTTCATTGTCGGGGTTGTCTCGGGATATGCTCCCGCAGTGAAAGCGGCAAATATTGATCCTATAGAGGCTTTAAGGTACGAATAGAAAACTGGTGTTCATTATGGAAAATCAGGTAATTCAGGAACCTAACAAAAACTGTCCGGGTATTGTCTATAACCCTGAAAAAAAGAGCCTGGATATAACCGGACGGTCGATCCATGAGAATCCCGAACTTTATTTCCTGCCGCTGAGTGAATGGATTGTATCTCATTTTGATGTCAACGATTCACTTAACGTGAATATCAGGCTTGAGTATATTAACAGCGGTTCGTCGAAATGCCTCTTTGATATTCTCAAGAAGCTTACCGGTTACAGGCGGGCAGGCAAGGATGTTTGCATGAGATGGCTTTTCGAGGAAGATGATGATTCGATGCAGGATCTCGGCGAGCACTACCGCGATATTGCCGGTATTCCGCTCAGGATCGAGATGGTATGAAACAAAAAGGGCGTTGCATGCAACGCCCTTACAATCTTATGTTAGCGGATATCCCTATTTCATAAGGAGAGGAATAAGGTCCACTACCCTGCAGGAGTAACCCCATTCGTTGTCGTACCACGAAAGAACCTTCACCATTTTGCCGTTCACCATTGTGCTCTTTGAATCAAAGATGGATGATGCTGTAGTATGGATCACATCAACCGACACTATCTCATCCTCCGTATATTCAAGGATACCTTTCATCGGGCCGTCGGCTGCCTTTTTCATTGCGGCATTGATCTCCTCCTTTGTAACCTCTTTCTTAAGAACGGCTACAAGGTCAACCAGCGAACCGGTTGGTGTCGGAACCCTTACAGCGAGTCCGTCGAGTTTTCCCTTCAGTTCGGGAATGACTTTTCCGACTGCCTTGGCTGCACCGGTGGTTGTGGGGATCTGCGAAACCGCAGCAGAGCGGGCTCTTCTCAGGTCCTTATGGGGCAGGTCAAGGATTCTCTGGTCGTTGGTGTATGAGTGTATGGTTGTCATGTAGCCTATCTCGATGCCGAAATTATCGTTGAGGACCTTTGCAACAGGGGCGAGGCAGTTGGTTGTGCACGATGCATTCGATACACACTGGTGCTCCGGTTTAAGGTCACCCTCGTTGACGCCAAGAACGATCATGGCATCTATGGTATCCTTGGAAGGAACTGTAAGTATCACTTTTTTGGCTCCATTTTTGAGGTGGTCGCCGTAGCCGCCTTTCGGGCTCTCCTTTGAGGTGAAAACGCCTGTTGATTCAATAACCACATCGGGTTTTTCCTTCCATGGAATTGTTAACGGGTTCTTTTCTGCAGATACCTTTACTTTAGTTCCGTTGACAATAATATTCTCTTCGTCGAATGTGACACCGGGGTATCTGCCCTGGGTCGAATCATATTTCAGCAGATGAGCAAGTGTTTTTGTGTCAGTCAGGTCGTTGATCCCCACAATCTCAATATCATCCCTCTCAAGGGCCAGTTTGAATACATTGCGGCCAATCCTGCCAAAACCGTTAATAGCTACTTTAATCTTTGCCATACCTGTATTTTATTATGGTTAATAATTTGAAAGCACAAAATTAATACTTTTCTGAAAAAAGGCAAGCGCTAGTAAATATCAACGGGCCTTCTTCTGTTAAAGATATTTGACAGCTTGTTGGAATCGGGATTAAGCGGATCGACGACTATCCCGAACCGGTAGCTGGCAAACAATGACAGGAATACCGACTTGTTGTCGCTGGTGGCCATAATCGGGACCCTGCGGGGATAAGCGCTCAGAGCAGCACCTATCTCAATGGCATGAATTACTTTATCCTCACGGCTGTACTCAAAATTAAATCCGCCCTTGACAAAAAGGCCGGGCAGAACCTTCGTCTCGTTCAGCCCCTTAAAAAATGATGCTTTCCCGTAGATCAGGTAAGGATCGTGAATCTGAATGTCGAACTTCTCCTCCTTTATAATATATTCGAAGTTCGTCGAAACCGGATAGAGAACCCTGTAATATATTGGTTTATAAAGTGAAAGGGTTGGTCCGCCGGCATAGAAATACCTTACTGCAACCCCTCCGAGGTCAGCTTTCTTGAAAATTTCGTGCTGGCGTCCGATATCCCCCCTTATGTAGATGGCGGTATTTACCTTTCCGAATACGAACGATCCCTGCGTATAATAATTAGGTTGCCTGTACTCCCGCGGATGTTTGATTGTTCCCAGTTCGACCTCGAAAAACCTCTTGTTGAGATAATCTATCCTCCTGGCATCGCGATAATTGATTCCGACACCATCAGAATTCAGAAGGATGGCAAAGGTTTTTTCGTTCCGGAAAAAAATCATCTGCTGCTGATTGAGATCACCCTGGGCAATCAGACCAGAAGCAACACACATAATTAATACCACTGTTATAAGCAGCTTTTTCATGGGATGGCTAACTTATAAACTGGCGAAATCAACAGCGCTGAGGACGAACTATACATTAAGCTCTGCCTGCTCGGTTTCGGCCTTTCCGTAAGCCGGACATGCCTTCTTGTTGCATGAGCCTGTGAGAACAACCGCAATAAGAGCAACAATGATTACAACAGCAAACTTTTTCATACCAGATTGATTAATCAAAAAAACAAAA
>CAYRQY010000206.1:0-5043 GCA_964426435.1 uncultured Rikenellaceae bacterium
CTGAGGGCCTCTCAGATTATATTGAACGGAGGGCGAGAAGCCTCGATCCTCTGAATGCCTCAGATATTACCAATGGAATTGCTCCGGCAGGTGTCAGAGACCTGGGTTATGTTGAAGGAAGATGGATCGCAATGATTCTCGACAAACTAGATCCTGGCTGGAAATTTGTCATTGAGGAAAATGACAGCCTCTACCTTGAAGATATGCTCTCGGCTAAACTATCGGAAATGCACCCAGGTGCAGTGCAGTTTTCCATGAAAGAAATTGACAGCCTCAGACTGGCATCCGATGATGCATTTAACCGCTGGCAATTAAGAAAAGCGGAAGAAATCTCAGACTACCTGGTGCAACCAGGATTTAATCTCAGTATTGATGCGTCCGCATCTCCTTTCTCAATCAGGATTTTTGAGCCACTGGAGATTGAGATGACTGATGACGGCGGAGTATATCACAGATTAATATTCTCGGGAGCAAACCAGAGAGGCACTGTCAGGATAATGGATCATCCCTGTGTGACATACTTCAACAATAGCTTTCAGTTATCAGCCATCTCCCTTACCGGATTAAGGAGCCGGCCGGTGATTGACCATGAAACAAAAAAGTGCACACTTAAATATGATGGGATAGACATTGCTCTTGATTTTTCAGAGGTTAAAGAGTCAGGTGAAGTCATAAGGCTGAAGTTATAACTACTATTGCCAGCTTGCAAAAATCGATGGAGAGTGGAAAGTGATAAATGTGCTTTGGGGGTGGTTACCCCGGACAAAATAACAGGTCAGAAAAACAGGTGACAACTATAAAATGAAAAGTTATTTCCCTGCATACTGCATTCTGCTTCTGCTAGCATCACTCCTTATACCTCCGGAAGCGATGTGTGTCTCGCCGGATGAACCGGCAGGGAATCTGTTTCTTATGGATTCAGGAAATCGTCTTACAAATAATCCTTACGGGACTCCGGAAGGCGGAATTGAAAATGGCCGTAATAAAAACCTGTTCATTACCTCCGTTCCCGGTCCAAAATCTCCGGTGATCACTGATGATGGTAAAAAAGAGCCGGGAAAACCCGATCTGGTCTTCACCGGAATAATGATAACAAACCTGGTGATATTAATAATAGCCTGGATAATGATGTTTTGCTTCTTCCGAAAGAACTGTATCGGACCAACAGAATAAGCAACTTCCCGGATCGCACCCTGCTATCGCCGGGATGAACCGGAATACCCGATTGCATGAAAAACTGACCGCAAATGGTATTGAAGAGCAGTGTATAGTGTAATATTTTCATACATATCACTGTCTGATATTTTGACAGTAATTTATCTAACTACTTTCCTATAACACTGTATATTTGACAATTAAGAATATGGCATGTCAATTGCTTCAACTTTCAAAACATCTTAGGAAATATGAGGATTTTCATCCCGCTTACGCTATTGCTTTATATTCTGGGGATACAGGTTGTCCCGGCTCAGGACAATGTCTGGACACTTGAAGATTGTATAGACTATGGCATCGAAAACAATATCGGACTTAAGAGACAGATGCTTCAGACAGAATCGGCCGAAGCTAACCTGTTAAAGGCAAAACTGGATATTCTTCCATCCCTGAATTTAGGTTCAGATGCCCGTATCGGATTCGGCAGATCGATAGACCCTGTAACTAACCTTATTACATTCAAGCAGAACCTTAGTAATTCCTTCTCCCTGAGTTCTACCATTCAAATATTCAATGGATTCGCAACACTCAACAATATCTCGGCGAACAAATTCATGGTGAAAGCAGGGCTGGAGAACGATAAAGTTATCAGAAATACGCTCATTATCAATATCATGAGCTCTTATTACCAGGTGCTGTATGCAAAGGGGCTTGAAGAAGCCGCAAAAATTCAGCTTGACCTTTCTGAGAGGCAGCTTTTCAGGATAAGGAAAACCGTTGATACGGGCAGGGAGGCTCTCTCGAGGCTGTATGAAATGGAAAGCAGGGCATCTGAAGACAGGCTATCCTATACAATAGCCAGAAACTCCTCAAGCGAAGCTCTTACCAATCTCAAACAGCTGCTTCAGATTGAGCCGGGAGTGGTTTTCGATGTGATGATGCCGGACATGGAGAATAACCTTATTATCGACAGTTCTTTTGATACCGACAGTGTTTATGCTATTGCATCTCAAACCCTTCCGCGTCTGAAAGCTATAAATTACGAACTTATGGCTGCAAGAAGACAGGTTGCTGCAATACAGGGCAGAATTGCTCCAAGACTCTCTGTGGGCGGAGCGCTGTTCACAGGATATTACAAAGTTATAAGCGAAGGAGTTCCGGATCAGGCTTCCTACTCAAAACAGCTGAAAGACAATAACAGCCAGGCACTGTTTATGTCACTGAACATCCCGATATTTAACAATTATTCCACAGGAAGGGAAATCAGGCTGGCAAAGAACCGCAGGGACGATACAGAGCTCAGGCTTGAACTGGAAAAGAACGCCCTGTATACCGAGATAGAAAATGTCTGCCTTAACTTTAACAGGGGGAGGGATGAATACTCGGCTGCCCTGGCAAACCTTGAATTCAACAGGAAGTCCTTTGATGCGGTTGAAAAAAAGTTTGAAGCCGGCATAGTGGATGTAACGGACTATTCAGCTGCAAAAACAACTCTTTTCAGGGCTGAAACGGAAACCCTGCGGACAAGACTGCAGCTTCATATCCTGGACCTTACGATCAGGTTTTATTCGACAGGAGATTATGAAACTATTATAAAAACCCAACACTAAAAAGAGATAAAATGGATGCTCCCCTTGATAGCATGGACAAACCTATTCCAAAGAAAAAAGGATTACAAAAGAAACATATCGGGTATATTATCGGCGCAGCTGTGATAATTGTTCTTTTCTATCTGGCCTTCTTCACCGAACGTACTTCAACATACAGGGTAGACAGGGAAAAGCTGATAATTGAGACAATTACAGAAGGCCAGTTCAACGATTACATAACCGTGACCGGCACTGTTGAACCGATAAGCACGATTTTCCTCGATGCACAGGAGGGCGGTCGTGTTGAGGAGATACTGATTGAAGAGGGATCGATGGTCAGGAGAGGCGATATCATACTAAGGCTAAGTAATCCCGACCTCTATCTTGCCATCCTTGACAGCGAGGCGCAGCTTGCGGAAAAAGAGAACTTCCTGAGGAACACCCAGGTAACAATGGAGCAGGAAAGAATATCGATAAAAAGGGAATTGCTGAACCTGCGGTTTGACATTGAAAGAAAGGAGCGTGTCTTCAGGCAGAACGAAGCCCTGATTAGTGACAACCTGATTTCCCGGGAGGAATTCATACGTTCGAAAGAGGATCTTGATATGGCCAGAAGTTCCCAGCAGCTTTTTATAGAAAGGCAGAAAGCTGATTCACTCTTCCGGACCGTACAGGTGGAGACAATACAAGCCAATCTGGAAAATATGCGTAAGAACCTTGCCCTTGTAAGACAAAGGGTTGAGAACCTTAACGTGAAAGCAACTGTCGACGGACAGCTCGGACTTCTTGTACCTGAGGTAGGACAGTCAATTTCAAGAGGCGCCAATATGGGACAGATAAGTGTTCTTACCTCCTACAAGGTTTCTGCACAGATCGACGAACACTATATCGACAGGGTAAGGACACAGCTCACGGCAAAACTCGACAGGCAGGGCAGCGAATTTGACCTTGTTGTCAGGAGAGTATTTCCCGAAGTAAGAAGCGGCACTTTTAAAATCGAAATGATCTTTGAAAACACTATGCCTGAGAATATAAGAACAGGTCAGACCTATTATATAAGCCTTCAGCTCGGGCAGCCAAAGGAAGGAGTTCTTGTCCCGATTGGCGGATTCTTCCAGGCAACCGGAGGCCGGTGGATCTTTGTACTGGATCCTTCAGAATCTTTTGCCACGAAACGGGATATCTCCATTGGCAGGAAGAATCCAAAATATTATGAAGTGCTCGAAGGTCTCCGGCCGGGAGAGAAAGTTATAATCTCAGGCTATGAAACCTTCGGAAAGAATGAAAAACTAATTTTGAAAAGCAACTGATAATTTAAATAACAAAAGTCATGATCAGAACAAATGAATTAACAAAGGTCTTCAGAACAGAAGAGGTGGAGACCACCGCACTCAACAAAGTTACTCTCAACGTTGAGGAAGGTGAGTACGTTGCCGTAATGGGCCCCTCGGGGTGTGGCAAATCAACCCTGCTTAATATTCTCGGATTGCTCGACAATCCGTCATCAGGCAGTTATATTTTCAATGGCACGGAAGTGGCAAACCTGAAGGAAAGAGACAGGACAATGTTCCGGAAAGGGAATATCGGATTTGTCTTCCAGAGTTTTAATCTTATTGACGAGCTGAACGTATACGAAAACGTCGAGCTTCCCCTTATTTACCTCAAGATGAAGTCGGGTGAAAGAAAGCAAATGGTTGAAAGTGTTCTTGAAAGGATGAAGATCAGTCACAGGGCAAAGCATTTCCCGCAGCAGCTCTCAGGCGGACAGCAGCAGAGAGTTGCCATTGCCCGGGCCGTTGTTGCCAATCCCAGGCTTATCCTTGCCGATGAACCAACAGGAAACCTTGACTCAAAAAACGGAATCGAGGTAATCAACCTGCTTCTTGAGCTTAACAAGGAGGGCACAACAATCATTATGGTTACACACTCCGACAGGGATGCAGGATATGCCCGGAGGATTGTTAATCTGTTCGACGGAAGGATCGTAACAGGCTGATTCAAAGATTGTAACGGGCTATCTTATTGTAGAGGGTCTGCCTTGTTATACCAAGCTTCCCGGCAACGATACTCAGATTGTTACTGTATTTTCTCAGGGTATCGTGAATAAGTCTTTTCTCCATCTCCTCGAGGGTCAGATCCGTATGGGAAGGCAATTTCAAAGGTGAACTGAAACTGAAATCAGCTGGCCTCAGCAGGGATGAGTCGCTCATAATAACCGCTTTCTCAATTGTGTGCTGTAACTCCCTCACGTTACCGGGCCAGTCGTGATTGGCAAGCTTCTCAAGTGCGGGTGTGCTTA
>CAYRQY010000207.1:0-5024 GCA_964426435.1 uncultured Rikenellaceae bacterium
AGGGGAGGGGTGAACCGATTCCAGCACCAGGTGACGCGACCTGTCGATCGACTCTCCCTTTTTCTGGGCGTAGGCTCCCCACAGGAAGAAAACAAGGTTCTGTTTTTCATTATTGAGCATGCCTATCACATTATCGGTGAACTCCTCCCATCCTTTCCTCTGGTGCGAGCCTGCCTGGTGAGCCCTCACCGTAAGTGTCGCATTGAGAAGCAGCACCCCCCTGCCTGCCCAACGCTCAAGGTTGCCCGACCGCGACACGGGAATACCCAGGTCAGCTTCTATCTCCTTGAAAATATTGATCAGGCTGGGAGGAAATCCAACCCCCTCCCTTACTGAGAAACAAAGTCCGTGAGCCTGACCCGGACCATGATAAGGGTCCTGGCCTATTATAACTGCCTTAACAGTGTCAAACGGACAAAGGTTGAAGGCGTTGAAGATAAGCGATCCAGGAGGATAAATGGCCTTAGTGCGGTACTCTTCCTTTACAAATTCAGCCAGCTTCGTGAAGTATTCCCTCCGGAATTCACTTTCAAGCCTGCTCTTCCAGCTCTCTTCAATCTTAACTTCCATATTCTTTAATTCTGTAACAGGGGTGGTAATTCATACCTGCTAATATATGAAGTTGAGAGGTCAAAAAAAAAGACTGCCGTTGGATTACCCGGCAGCCTTTACATTCTTACCCCTCAAGATCACCCCTAAAACCTAAAACCAAGAGAATTTACCCTAAAATTACCAAAACCCTTATCTACCTAATTCTGATTATAAAATTAAAGAATAAAAACCGAACTAAAAAATTTTTTACACGAAACTACCTTAATTTTTGACAAGCGTTTAGCTGAAGGGATTCTACGACTTTGCTCGACAAACTCCAGGCACTCCAAACTCCAAACTCCAAACTCCCTTGCCAATTAACCCCAATTAACTACCTTTAAACAAAAAATGCCTCTTGAAACCGAACGTAAGTTTATCGTAGCAGGAGAGTTTCGTGATCAGGCCTCCGGATCGGTCGAAATTGTCCAGCGCTATCTCTCGGTAGACCCCGCAAGGACTGTCAGGATAAGGATATGCAATGAAAAAGCAGTCCTTACCATCAAGGCCATGACTTCCGAAGGTTATCTGAGCCGCAATGAATGGGAAACAGAACTGGAATTGGATGATGCTGAACAGATTATGAATATCTGTATTCCGGGGAAGGTTGTCAAGACAAGATATTATGTTCCGGCAGGAGAACACATCTTCGAAGTGGATGTTTTTCATGAACATAACGAAGGACTCGTCATTGCCGAGGTAGAGCTCTCATATCCCGGCGAACCCTTTACCCGCCCCGGCTGGCTCGGCGAAGAGGTCACAGGCAACCCGGCCTATTACAATTCCAACCTCATAAAGTAAAACCTATCCTCCCGGCTACCTCAATTACCGTCAGCTTTAGCTGACGGTCTTAGAATAAACCTGCTTCGGATCCCCCGGACCGTAAAAATCCTTCAGGCTTGCAGCCAGGGTATATCCATTTCTTTTATAAAACTCTTCGGTTGGCTTGTAAAGCGGTCTTCCCGACGTCTCAATCCAGAGTATCTTCCCGCCTGCCTTCCTTACGCCATCCTCGACAGCCCCAAGAAGGAGGGTGCCAAGTTTTTTGTTCCTGGATCCGTCATGAACGGCTATCCAGTAGAGATCCCACGAATGGGTCGAGAAACTGTTCTTTCCGTAATTTGCAAAGGCAACAAGCCCGTCTTCATCCTCAGCCTTTACCCAGAAATAGCCGCTTTTCTCCTCTCCTTTGGCAATGGTCTCGTCTGCAATCTCCAATGCAGTCTCTATTTCATATTCGTAAAAGAATCCGGTCGACCTGAGGATCTGCTCGATTACGGGCCGCTCCTGTTCTGATATTCCTGTTGATAGCTTTACCATATCATTATCTGTTCAGATCGTTAATAATTCGGGATACAACTTCGGAAAACGCAAGCCCCGCCTCTTCAGTTGCAGCAACAACGCCGCTGTCGGGCGAAAGGCAAGGATTGGCATTCACCTCTATTACCCATGGTTCATTGTTGTTGTCCACCCTCATGTCAACCCTGGCATAACCTTTCAGTCCGAAAACATCCCAGCATCCACGGGCTGCCTTCTCAATCTTCTCCTTCAGCTGAGAGTCAAGGGCATCTCCCGGAAAATCTCTGATTGTGTTTTTGTACTCAAAGCTCTGAAGATCCCATTTAGCCTTGTAATCCACAATCCTGGGCTTATCAGCCCCATAATCCCGGAAAACGATTTCAGCAGCAGGCATAACCTCAACGCCTTCATCGCCTGCAAGAAGCGTTATGTTGAACTCGCGGCCGTCAATGAAATCCTGTATCAGCCAGTGGGTATCGGAATACTTCCTGAGCTTTTCTTCGTAACCCTGATCAAAAACAAAAACTGACTCACTGGTTATCCCCAGCGAACCATCCTCCCATACAGGCTTGATGATATACCTGTTTCCCGGCTTCAGTAGCCTGTGCTCCGAGGGTTTGAAGACTGAGGGCCCGTTAATATTTGAATCCTTCAGTACTTTTGCTGCAAGCCTTTTGCTGGTTGTGAGGAATATCGCTTCCAGGGGGCTTCCGGTATAGGGTATGGAATACATATTAAGCAGAGCAGGTATGAAATAGCAAAGCTCACCCTTGTTGTTTATCGATTCAACCAGGTTGAATACAAAATCCGGCCTTTCTTCAGCCATCAGCGCCGTCTCCGCCATAAAATTACCCGTGATGCCGCATCTGAAACTCCTGATCCCGAGTTGGCTGAGAGCCTCCTCAATAAACTCAACCTGGTCAATAACATCAAGCTCATCTGCCAGAGCCCCCGGCAAAGGCTGGTTGAAAAGCAAACAGCAGGTTGTTCTTTTCATAAGCTCAGGCGTAAACGTTTCAGAACCGATCGCATAATCATTTCAATAAGTGCCTGGTAATCAATACCTGACTTGCCAGCCAGTATTGGCAGATCGGAGTGAACCGGATGAAGTCCCGCGAGTGGATTAACCTCAATGAAGCAGATCCTTCCGTCCCTGTCTGCCTTCACATCTACGCGGCCGGCATCGACCGCTCCAAGCGCCCTCCACGCATCTAGGGCAACCCGCTTGCACTCCTCCGCATATTCTTCATCCATCGGTATGTACTTGCAGAAATACTCGTAATTCTCCTTGTATTCCACCGAATATGGAAGATTATCCTTACAGACGATTTCCATCCCTCCGATAGCTTCGGCATCTGCCCCTGTTCCCACTATCCCTACGGTAAACTCCCTGCCGGGAAGGTACTCTTCAACCAGGGCGGGCTGATCAAACCGCTTAAGTATCCATTCAGCCATTTCCTTCAGTTCGGCAGGTGTCCTGACAAGGCTCTTAGACGTGATCCCCTTGCCCGTGCCTTCAGAGACCGGCTTTATAAAAAGGGGATATTCAAGCGTGCATGTTTCAATCTCCGGTGCATCTGAAATAAGCATGCCGGGACTTACAGGAACACCGGAAGCCGCAACTATCAGCCTGGTGAGGTATTTGTTCAGGGAGATCCCCATAATAACAGGACCGCTGAAAACATAGGGTATTTTGTACTGGTCGAGTATTGCAGGTACTACCGACTCTCTGCCATCGCCGTAAAGACCTTCCGCTATATTGAAGACAAGATCCCATCTTTTACCTGCCGCAAGCGCCTCGATCAGCTGAAAACAGTTGCCGACAGGGTCCGTTTCGAATCCCATCCTGCGCAGGGCGTTATCGATGGCATCGATGGTCTCCTGCTTGTCGAACTCTGCAGTATCCTCCATGGAATAACCCCGGTCGAGATACCACGACCGCAGGTCATAAGTCAGACCAACCTTCATTTGTCAGTTCCGTTTTTCAGGATATTCACATAAGACTCCCTTGTAGTTGCGGAGAAGGATATGCTCGCTGTTATGCTCAACAACATAGTTTGGGAGGAGAGGTATCTTGCCTCCCCCGCCGGGTGCATCCACAACAAAAGTAGGAACGGCATACCCGCTGGTGAAACCTCGCAGACCCTTTAGTATCTCAAGACCTTTTCTTACCGAAGTCCTGAAATGACCCGAACCCGGAATCAGATCGCACTGGTAGAGGTAATAGGGTCTTACCCTGTTTTTTAACAGTTTGTGCATCAGTTCTTTCATTGTCGGGACATTATCGTTAATTCCCTTCAGCAGAACTGTCTGGCTGCCAAGCGGAAATCCTCCGTCGGCCAGCCTGTTGCATGCTTTCTCACACTCGGGTGTAATCTCTGCAGGGTGCGAAAAATGCAGGCTTATAAAAAGCGGATGGTATTTTCTTAAAACACTAATGAGGTTCTCGGTGATCCTCTGCGGAAGGACGACAGGAACTCTTGTGCCTATCCTGATTATCTCAACGTGTTCTATCTTCCTGATACCGGATAGAATATAATCCAGGGTCTCGTCGGATAGCGTGAGCGGGTCGCCGCCGCTTATAAGGACATCCCGCACTTCCCTGTGTGTTGCTATGTAATTAAAGGCTTTTTCATAATCATGCCGCGTCGGCTTGTCGAGTTTCCCTACTGAATGCGAGCGGGTACAATACCTGCAGTAATTTGAACATACCTGCGTTACGGTAAACAGAACCCTGTCGGGATACCTGTGCACAATGCCCTTTACAGGTGAGAAGGAACTCTCATGCAATGGATCTGACTGCTCCTTGCCCGATTCAAGCAATTCTTCAACAACAGGCACGACATTGCGTCTTAAGGGATGTGAAGGCTTTGTGTCGTAAATGAGTGAAGCAAAATAGGGTGTAATACGCAATGGAAGTCGTCCCTTCAGGTTGCTGATTGCCATAATCTCCTTCTGGGACAATTTCATGATCTTACTCAGGCTCTCGAGGCTCGTGTAGGAGTTCCTCATTTGCCATTTCCAGTCATTCCACGATTCTGAAGTCGTTAGGGGAAAGTAGCGGTGCATAAACTCCGCACTTCGGTTGCTAACTAACTGATTTGGGATTACGTTTTGCGAAAAAAACATGGTTTTCG
>CAYRQY010000208.1:0-4976 GCA_964426435.1 uncultured Rikenellaceae bacterium
TCATAGCTCATAGCTCATAGCTCATAGCTCATAGCTCATAGCTCATAGCTCATAGCTCACCTTCCGCTTCGCGGAACTGCGTCGTCCCGATTGCCATCGGGACTCCTTGACTCACGACTCACGACTAATAGAACTTATATCGCTTGTCGATGATGCTGGCACCCCTGCGAAGAGCTTCAAAGGCCTCGTAGTTGCCCCGCATCTGATAGGTCAGCATAAGTCTTTCCCGCAACAGGCCGGCATCTTCATCGCCTGCCATGCTTACGCTGTTGACTGTCAGCAGGTAAACGCCGTTATTGCCCTTAACCGGACCGGCAAGAATACCCGGTTGGGCCACCGAGGAGGCTGCTATCAGCGCTGGCTCATTGCCGGCGCCGGCAACACTGTACGACCTGAAATTAATCTGGGTGGCTTCCTGGACGACCAAACTCATTGTCCGGGCAACATCATCAATAGTCCCGCCTGATCCCATGCTGGCCCTGAACTCGGCAGCAATAAGATCCGCCTTCTTTTCCCTGATCAGATTGAACCTGATATCGTTCTCAACATCCTTTACAGGAGCTATACCCTCTTCCTGAATCCTCGTACAGTATGCCACAACATATTTATCACCGATTTCAAATACAGCCTGCTGGCTGTTGTCAAGAACTATCTTTCCCTGCGTGGCCTGGAAGAGCGAGATTATCAGACCCCTTGGATTATCGAGGCCGGGGAGGCTCTTCTGCATAGGGGAGACATCATTGGCAATCCTTTTATTGAGCCCCATCTCGGCTATTGACCTGTTGAATTTCTCGTAGGTATTATTATTTCCAGCGAACTGGCTTGCTTCACTGTATACCTTCTGGTTGGTAAGGGAACCGGCAATTATTCTTCTGTCTATTATTCCTATATTGTATTTTTTTGATCTTGCCGAGTGATCAAGGATCTCAATGATATGGATCCCGAAATTAGTCTCGGCAGTCACGATGTCACCTTTCCTGTTGGAGAAGCATGCATTGTTAAATGGAACAACCATTCTTCCCTCCGGGAACCAGCCGAGATCGCCTCCAAGCTGTGCCGATCCCTGGTCAACGGAATTGGTCATGGCAAGCAACTCGAAGGAGACACCTGTTCTTATGAGCTTAATGAGGCTGTCGGCCTCCTGCCTGACATCCTCCAGGGTCTGGAACTGATCTGGAGCCAGCAGTATGTGGCGTGCCCTCACTGAATCAGGTCTCTGGGCCACTGCAAGCAGCCTGGCAACCTTGAAGGAGCCCTCATCTTCATATGGCCCGAAAACCTCAGTCAGATCCTCCTTTCTTACAAAATCGGTGAGTTCGGAGGGAACTTCAGCCAAAGGGAGGAAGAATCCCACATGCCTCGAGTCAGCATTCAGATTTATGAACTGCACGGGATCCTCGGCCCCGGCAAACTCATCCTTTATCTTGTTTATCCATTCTTCTGCACTCCTGATATCATCCTCCGAGGGGATAACATCGAAGGTTACGTACTCAATATCCCTTAATGCACTCCTTTTAAAACTGTTCCTGTTCTTCGCGTAGTATGCTTCAATATCCCTGGCTGTTATTGTAACTGCCGAGTCGGGCACTGCTGCATAGCTTTTCATTATATAACTGAAATCGGCAGTGGCAGAGGCAAGCTTCATGTCAAACTCAGCCTGTCTTGATGTAACAAAGAGCCCTTTTGAGACATAATTGTTGTATTTGGTGTTCATCCTGTCGTTAACTATCTCGTTCTCGAAAAAGAGCCAGTATCTTTTTGCCGTCTCATCCACCTCTGTCTGCTTGAGGAAGTTCACTAGGAACGACTTGTTGAACATGCCGGTGTTCTGGTCGGTAAATAACTGCAGAACGATCGGATGGGGATTGTTGCCCATCACAAGATCTTCCACCTCATCGGTGCTGACGCCTATTCCCAGCTTCCTGTACTGGTTGTCGAGTATCCTTTCGCGGACCATCTGCTGCCATGTCTGCTCCCTTATCGACTCCGCCGTGGCCTCATCGATTGTTGTGGTCCCTGACAGCTTATAAATCTCCATAAGACTCTGCACCCGTCCTTCATATTCCTGGTAAGAGATATCCTCGCCGGCTATCGATCCGATCTGATAATATTTCCGGGCCTGCCTTCCCTGCCCGCTTCCGCTGCCGAAAAAATCGCTTACAACGAAAATAAAGAGCGACAGACCAATAACCACTGCTACCAATACCCCTGCTCTTTCCCTTATAAATTGAAGTGTCGACATTTAATATGATTTTTACAGAACGATATACCTTTTTAAATACAGGCGACAAATATAACAAAAATCCTTTAATTATAAGTTGCGGGGTATTTTTACAATAAGTATTGTAAACATCAGTCAAACAGCCATATATGTTTTGTAGTCCAGTTTTGGGGTCTGAAAGGCAAAAGATGTATGAAAAGCAACGAGAACATAGTAAAAAACAGGGGTGCGTCGGGGAAATCATATAAAAAACAGAAAAAATAGTTAAGAAAATGGGGGTATATATAAAAATATGTCTATTTTTGCCCAAAATTATTTATAGTTATGGCAGAATTAAGATTCAGTGCATTAAGGGAAGTGTTCAACAGAGAACCTTTGGGGATTAAACCGCCCGCGAAAAATGTTTCCGAGTATTTCGGAGAGAATGTGTTTGACCTTCACAAGATGGAGCATTACCTTCCGAGGGAGGCCTTCAGGCTAGTAAGGAAAGCTATAGAAGAGGGGACATCCCTTTCGAGACAGGTAGCTGATCAGGTTGCCACTGCCCTGCAGGCCTGGGCAACCGAGAAGGGAGCCTCGCACTATACCCACTGGTTCCACCCGCTGACTGACGGTACTGCGGAAAAGCATGACGGTTTCATCGAAGTGGGCGAAAGAGGACATGTTGTTGAGAATTTCTCAGGTGAGGTACTGGTCCAGTCGGAGCCTGATGCATCGAGCTTTCCCAGCGGAGGCATACGCAATACTTTCGAGGCGAGGGGATACACCGCGTGGGATGTTTCATCTCCTTGTTTCATTGTGGGATCAACCCTCTGTATCCCGACGATCTTTGTTTCATATACGGGAGAAGCACTTGATTACAAGGCTCCCCTTCTCAAGACATTATCGGAGCTCGACAGGGCGGCGGTTGATATATGCCAGTTCTTCGACAAGGATGTAACAAGGGTTTATGCCACACTGGGGGTTGAACAGGAGTATTTCCTCATAGACGAGGCTTTATATTACGCCCGTCCCGATATTATGCTGGCCGACAGGACCCTCATGGGCCACCAGTCGTCAAAGGATCAGCAGCTCTCCGACCACTATTTCAGCTCAATACCCGAACGGGTTATGGAGTTCATCAAACATTTTGAATATGAGGCACACAGGCTGGGGATCCCGGTAAAGACACGTCACAATGAGGTAGCTCCGAATCAGTTCGAATGCGCACCAATCTTCGAGGAGGTCAATCTCGCGGTAGACCACAACCAGCTGCTGATGGATATTATGAAAAGAATTGCCAGGAAACACAGGTTCAGGGTCCTCTTTCATGAGAAACCCTTTGCAGGCATAAATGGTTCGGGGAAGCATAATAACTGGTCACTCGCAACAAATACCGGGGTCAACCTGCTTTCCCCCGGAAAGAACCCCAAGACCAATCTTCAGTTCCTGACATTCCTGGTAAACGTGATAAAGGCAGTTAACGACAGCAACGAGATAGTGCGTGCATCGGTGATGAGTGAGACAAATTCGTACAGGCTTGGCGGACATGAGGCTCCGCCTGCGATCATATCGGTCTTCCTCGGTTCATACCTGAGAAGAATGCTCGATGAAATATCACGCAAGGTGACCGACAGGAAAATGACTCCTGCCCTTAAAACTGAACTTAAACTGGGCATAGGGAAAATACCTGAGATACTTCTCGATAATACCGACCGTAACCGGACCTCTCCGTTCGCATTCACTGGTAACAGGTTTGAGTTCAGGGCGGTAGGCTCGTCAGCCAATTGCAGTGGTGCAATGATAGCACTTAATGGCGCCCTGGCCTGGCAGCTCAGAAGATTTAAAAAAGAGGTCGATCAGATCATAAAGAAAGGAAGGAACAAGGATGAAGCAATATTCCAGGTTCTCAAGAAATATATCAATGAATCGGAGAGGGTCCTTTTTGAAGGCGACAATTACTGCGATGAATGGCACAGGGAAGCGGAGAAGCGCGGACTCTGCAACGAGAAAAGTGTACCCGAATCAATCAGGCTCTATCTGACGGACCATTCGAAGGATGTGCTCGTCAAATCGGGTATCTTTACGGAGAAAGAGCTGCATAGCCGGGTTGAGGTTGAATACGATAAGTTCACGAAAAAGGTGCAGATTGAGTCGAGGGTGCTGGGCGACCTGGCAATAAACCATATTGTCCCGACAGCCATACGTTACATGACCTCTCTGGTTGAGAATGTGAAGGGATTAAGGGAGGTGTTCGGCGACCATGAGTTCGAACGACTGGCCGGATCACGCAAGGATCTTATTATCAACATATCTGATCATATTTCAAATATTAAGAAGCTCGTCGTCGATATGATCGAGGAGCGGAAAAAGGCCAATAAGATAGAAGATTCCTACCTGAAGGCACTTGAGTATGAAAAGAATGTGAAGCCTTACCTCGACCAGATAAGGGTTCATATCGACAAACTCGAACTTGTGGTCGATAATGAGATATGGCCTCTGCCGAAATACAGGGAACTGCTGTTTACACGATAAGCGGATCTCTTTTCTGCATTTTCAGAGCCGGCTCCCGAAGCCGGCTCTGCTCATTTCGGGTTATAATATTTATAGCGTATGCACCGTTATTAATTCTGGATCCCTCAAATTGATTATTTTTACCATTCAATATGATTCCGGTGCATGAAACATATATCATTGATCATATTATTTCTGCTGCTGACAGTACCAGATTCATTTTCCCAGAGGCGGAAGGCCGAAAGGGCTTATGAGGCGTTTG
>CAYRQY010000209.1:0-4967 GCA_964426435.1 uncultured Rikenellaceae bacterium
TTCAGATTGGGTGAAACGGATAACGGGGGTATAGTATCCTGTATTACCGAAAGGGTATCTGTAATCGCATTATCCTCCTGTGCGACAAGCGGAAAACACCCTAAGATCACGAGGAACGCTACAAGCAACCGTTTTTGTTCAATTTTATACAACTTAATGCTATTTTTGTATCGTTTTTTTTTATGACTTCGGGATGTCGGCGGTAAAACTAATTAAAAAACAGGTTCAAAACATGGGCATCGGAATTAATAACGGCAAAGATTATACCAATAATATGGCTCAGATTTATTTGCTCCTTGTCGTTTTTGCCTCGCTTCTGTTTGCTGTTCCTGCATATGCTGAACCCATTCCCAGGAACTGGGTTGTCGTGATTGATGCCGGTCACGGGGGCCGTGACCCCGGTGCCCTGGGTTCCTTCAGCAAGGAGAAGGACCTGACGCTCGCAATTGCACTTAAAACGGGAGAATACCTCGAAAAGAACCTAAGCAATGTTAAGGTTCTTTACACAAGGAAAAACGACGTTTTTGTTGACCTTAAGGATAGGGCGGCGTTCGCAAACAAGAATAAGGCTGATCTGTTCATTTCAGTTCATGTGAACGGGGTACCGCAGAAGTATATACAAGGAACAGAAACATTTGTAATGGGACACACAATGGACGAACAGAATCTGCAGGTTGCAATGAAGGAGAATTCTGTAATACTGCTTGAAGAAGACTATTCGACCAAGTACGAGGATTTTGATCCGCAGTCTCCGGAATCATACATAATGTTCTCGATAATGCAGAATGTTTTTCAGAAGCAGAGTACCGATCTGGCATCAAAGATCCAGAACCAGTTCAGGGAGAGGGTGAACAGGGTCGACAGGGGTGTTAAGCAGGCTGGTTTCTGGGTTCTGTATATGACCACTATGCCAAGCGTTCTTGTTGAAACAGGTTTTATAACAAATGCTGCCGAAGAGAAGTTCCTGAATTCAAAGGAGGGGCAGGAATATATCGCATCAGCAATATACAGGGCCTGCCGGGATTATATAAATGAGATGGATGTCCGCAGCGGGATATCGGCGGTCAGAAATGAGACCATAAGGGACTCTGCCGGCACGCCTGACTCACCGGAAGTTAAGGGGGGTATAACCTTTATGGTTCAGGTTTCCACGTCAGGATCGCAAAAGGAACTTAAACCGGAGAATTTCAAGGGTTTAACCGACATTAAGGAGATCAGGGCTGAAGACCGGTATAAGTATGCCACCGGCAGCTTCGAAACTTACCCGGCTGCAGTGGAATTCAGGAAAAAAATCGGGAATATTTA
Source organism: uncultured Rikenellaceae bacterium (assembly GCA_964426435.1). GTDB lineage: Bacteria > Bacteroidota > Bacteroidia > Bacteroidales > VadinHA17 > LD21. The sequence goes on from CAYRQY010000209.1 coordinate 1,306, forward strand.
CCCCGACGCGTTTGTAATTGCTGTAAGAGAAGGCAAAATACTACCTTTGCAGGACGCTTTGGATCAGGCAAAGAGAAACTAATATCTGACATGTAATGAAAAAGATCTCGAATGAAGTTAAGGTCGGCGCAACTGCCCTGTTAACAATCCTTGTGTTTATCTGGCTCTACAACTTCCTCAAGGGTAAGGACCTCTTCAGCAGTAAAGCAACATATTATGTTGTGTACGACAAGGTCGGCGGACTCGCCGAGTCGAGCCCGATAGAGGTGAACGGATACAAGGTTGGAGTTGTTCAGTCCATAAAATTTCTCGACCCCCTGAGCGGAAAACTTCTCGTCGTACTGTCAGTCGACAAGAACTTCAGGCTTCCCGTCAATACAGTTGCCGAAATCACAACGGCAACTCTTGTAGCAGGTATGAAAGTGCAGTTCATTTACGGAAATGGTCCTGGCACCTACAATAACCAGGATACAATTCCGGGAAGGCTCGCAGAATCAATTATTGCAAAACTGGAAAACGAAATCCTGCCCCTGACCAGTAAAGTATCAAACCTGCTGGGATCACTCGATTCTATGGTCAATTCCCTCAACGAAATCGTTGATGAGGGTTTCAGGAAAGACATCAGGGACGGAGTAGCAGGACTGAGCGGCACTGCGAAAACCCTTCAGAATGTGCTGGGCTCCAGGGAAGCCGAACTGAAAGCAACTCTATCCAGTATTAATGAGTTCACTTCGATGCTTGCCTCCAACTCCGAAAAAATGAGCAATACTTTCGGCTCGCTTGAATCAATTGCCGACACCCTTGCTTCATCAGATATACATGCTTCAGCCGTTAAGCTCAGGGAGAGTCTCGACAGAACAGTCACCCTGCTTGATAATCTTACCGGGGGAGAAGGAACGGCAGGACAGCTTGTCACAAACGACACCTTATATAATAACCTCTCCAGAAGCCTGGGCAGCCTCGACCTGCTTTTGCAGGATCTTAAAGAGAATCCCAGAAGATATGTTCATTTTTCACTCTTCGGCAGAAAAAAATAGCACAAATTAGTTGCAGGTTTCTAAAATTCAGATTATCTTGATCTTATTAATTTCTGAATAATTGATGGCAAAATAATGCCGGTTTTATACGTCTTGTGTTATATTTTGATCAACTTTTATAACAATTTGGATAACACAGCCAAACCCGGAATTAAGAACCTAATGTATTGATTATATGAATTTTAAATTAATTAATTTTTTTTCAGCAGATAAGTAACTGATCATTAAAAACATATACTTTTTTCGTAAAAGTCAATAGAAAATATTTTTTTTTTTAAGATTTTTTTTTACAAATATTGCTATCTGATTACGCGAAATTCTGACCTTTAAAAAAAACTAACAGCCGCCATGAATAAAACGCACAACGATGTATGGAATAATTGTCTTCAGATTATAAGGGATATTATACCATCCGTCAGTTTTAAAACATGGTTTGAGCCTATAATTCCCCTTAAACTCGAGAATAATGTACTGACCATTCAGGTACCGAGTCCCTTTTTCTATGAATATCTTGAAGAGCAATATATCGACATACTGAGGAAGACCTTGCGGCGTGAGATTGGTACCGATGCCAAGCTTGAATACAACGTTGTGATGGAGAATGCCAATTATTCCGACGGCAAACCCTACACGGTCAGGTATCCGTCGAGGAACAAGGCTGATCTGAACAACAAGCCCGTGCAGGTTCCGTTTGACGTGACTCAGCCATCAATAAAGAATCCTTTTGTGATTCCTGGTATAAAGAAGGTGCATTTTGATCCCAGGCTCAATCCCGATTACAACTTCAACAACTTCATCGAGGGAGAATGCAACAGGCTTGCAAGATCGGCAGGCATAGCCGTCGGAAACAATCCGGGAGGCACCGCCTTCAATCCCCTGATGATTTACGGTGACTCGGGACTCGGCAAGACACATCTTGCCCAGGCTATCGGAATACTGGTAAAGGAGAAGCACCCCGACAAGGTGGTCCTTTATGTCAATGCCAACAAGTTCCAGACCCAGTTTATTGAATCAGTTCGCAATAATAACAAGAACGACTTCCTTCATTTCTATCAGATGATTGACGTGCTGATCCTCGACGATGTTCATGAATTTGCCGGCAAGGAAAAAACTCAGGACACCTTCTTCCATATCTTCAATCATCTTCACCAGTCGTCGAAGCAGCTTATCCTTACCTGCGACAGACCTCCCGTTGAGCTCCAGGGAATGGAGCAGAGGCTTCTTTCAAGATTTAAATGGGGGCTTCAGGCCGATCTCCAGAGGCCCGATTATGAAACAAGGCTGGCCATCCTGAGGAAGAAAGCCTATAACGACGGAATTGAACTTCCGGAAGAGATATTTGAGTTTCTGGCCATTAATATTTCAAACAATATCCGCGAACTGGAAGCCGTGCTTATATCACTTTATGCCCAGTCAACGCTTAACCGCAAGGAGATAACCCTCGACCTTGCAAGGCAGATGGTGGAAAAGCTTATCAGCACATCAAGACGAGAGATTACCATCGAATATATCCAGAAGATAGTGTGCGAGTACTACAAGATACCTATAGAACAGATACAGGGAAAAACAAGGAAGAGAGAGATTGTTCAGGCCCGGCAGGTATCAATGTACTTCTCGAAAAACCTTACAAAAGCATCGCTGGCAAGTATAGGTTCGCATATAGGAGGAAAGGATCACGCTACGGTGCTGCATGCGTGCAAAACGGTCAACAACCTGATCGACACCGATAAGCACTTCAGGAACCAGATCAACGAGATAGAAAAGAAACTGAAGGTCTAAGCCTGATCGGTCATTTTTCAACACCCGAGGCTCTGTGCTCTGCGCCCTGTGCCCTGAGCTACTATCGTCTTTTGAATGCTCCCGGTTCAACATCCTTCACACATCTGAATCCCAGTGTGGCATTGCGGTCAAACCCTGGCGACACCATCAGCAGTATCTGAGTCCTGTCGAGCGGCTGAGGCCCTCCCTGTACATACCACCAGCTCGATTCCGGCTTGTAGTAGCTTCCTCCCCTGATAACTGAAAAGTAATTTGACCCGTTGAAATACATGTCGCCGGTCATCTGCCAGACATTGCCCACAAGGTCAGATACTCCGTAGGGACTCTGACCCTTGGCGAAAGCATCGACGGGTGTCGGCCTGCCAAAAGCATTGTTGCAGTATGTTCCATGGAAATCGTTCCCCCACGGCCATTTTCGCCTGTCGTTTCCCTGAGCTGCCAGCTGCCATTCGGCTTCAGTCGGAAGCCTTTTTCCTGCCCAGGCTGCGTAGGCCTTCATATCCTCCATGCTCAGATAAACAACGGGATAATTATCCTGGCCCTGCCGGTACATTCCGAACCTCCAGTGCCTTAGGTAATTGGAGGTGTCCGCCGGCCTGTAACCCGTGCTTGCCAGAAATTCATAGTATTGTGCGTTCGTGACCGGATACCTGTCTATCAGGAAGGTGTCAACTTCAACCAGTCTGTTGGTAAGTTCAGGATACGGAATGAAATCTTCATTTGTTGTAACACTGTAGGAGAAACGTGCTCCGGGTACAAGGACCATACCAGTCACGATATCAGTTGCCCCTTCTGTTTTCGGCGGAGTGCTCACAAGCCAGGGTTTCCCTCCCCTGAGCCAAAGGA
>CAYRQY010000210.1:0-3149 GCA_964426435.1 uncultured Rikenellaceae bacterium
GCAGATGTTTCAGTAATCTTCGTTCCTCCGGCGTGGGCGGCCGATGCAATAATGGAAGCTGCCGATGCAGGTGTGCCTCTTGTTGTCGCAATCACCGAAGGGATACCCGTGTCGGATATGGTCCGCGTTAAGGAGTACCTGCAACCCAGGGAGTGCAGGCTGATAGGCCCCAACTGTCCGGGTATAATCACCCCGGGAGAGGCGAAGGTGGGAATAATGCCGGGATTCATCCACAGGAAAGGGAGCATCGGAATCATCTCCAGATCAGGCACTCTGACCTATGAAGCTGTTGACCAGGTAACAAAAGCCGGACTAGGGCAGTCGACATGCATAGGTATAGGAGGCGATCCGATAGTGGGAACAACAACCCTCGATGCCGTGAAGCTGATGATGGAGGACAGGGAGACTGAGGCCATCATAATAATAGGAGAGATAGGCGGCAATATGGAAACCGAGGCCGCTGCCTGGATCAGGGAGAAAGGGACCAAGCCTGTGGTGGGGTTCATAGCTGGGCAGACTGCTCCTAAAGGAAGGAGGATGGGACATGCCGGAGCCATAGTGGGAGGGAAGGCTGATACCGCAGCCGCCAAGATGGAGATAATGAAAGCCTGCGGCATACACGTAGTGGAATCACCTGCCGATATCGGAGCCACAGTTGCAAAAGTGTGCGGCAACGCCCCCAAACATAATTAAAGGAATCTTTATGTAAAGCCAGGTTTTCGCCCCCCGGCCCCCTGAAGGGGGTCTGATGGATATGCCAGAAATGAAGCTATTTATAATTTTATATATTTGCAGCAACATATAAAAAGCATTATGAAACTACTTGAAGGAAAAACAGCCCTGATAACAGGAGCTTCGAGAGGGATAGGAAAAGCAATTGCTCTTAAGTTCGCCCTCCACGGGGCCAATATAGCAATCACCAATATTACAGATGACGAGGAATTTGAAAATGCCGTTGCAGAGATCAGATCGCATGGTGCAAATGTCAAAGGATACGTGTCGAACGCAGCCAGCTTCGGCGATGCGGGAAAGCTTGCCGAAGAAGTGGTCAGGGATTTTGCCAGGATCGATGTGCTGGTAAACAATGCAGGCATCACGAAGGACACCCTGCTTATGCGAATGACCGAGGAGCAGTGGGACGCAGTTATCGCTGTCAACCTTAAATCGGTCTTTAATCTTACAAAGGCAGTCCTTCAGACCATGCTGAAGCAGAAAAGCGGGTCGGTCATTAACATGAGTTCGGTGGTGGGAGTGTCGGGAAACGCCGGCCAGAGCAACTATTCAGCATCAAAGGCCGGGATTATCGGCTTCACAAAGAGCGTGGCAAAAGAGATCGGTTCGAGGAATATAAGGTGCAATGCCATTGCCCCGGGATTCATCATGACCGAGATGACAGAAAATCTGCCGCCCGATGTTAAAAATGAATGGATAGGTAAAATTCCCCTCAGGAGAGGCGGAACGCCTGATGATGTGGCAGATACAGCCCTGTTCCTGGCCTCTGAACTGTCATCATATGTAACCGGACAAACAATTCATGTGTGCGGAGGTATGTTAACTTAAAATTATTTTATTATATTTGCGCTACAGCAGGGAGCCTATCCTTTTAGCACGAGGAAATGCAGCGAGACATATTTATTCCACACTTATTTTAAACGGGCTCCCTGCTTCTTTTTTTATACCTGTCGGGATTAAATGCATAATACAGTCTTCTTTCTGATCCTCGCGATACCTCTTACCGGTTTTCTCCTGGAGAGATACCTCGAACATCTCAATGCCAGCATGTGGTCGGATAAACTGCCTGACAAGCTCAGGGGAATCTGCGGTGAGGAGGAGTACCGTAAAACCCAGCTCTATCAGAAAGACAACAAGAAATTATCATTCTGGTCCTCGGCTTTCAATCTTTTGATAATCCTGGCAATGATAGCTGCCGGCGGATTCGCCCTCATCGACGGGACGGCAAGGTCGCTGAGCGATAATCTTATAGTTGTTTCTCTTCTTTTCTTCGGAATAATAGGCCTTGCATCGGACTTGATTAATATCCCGTTCAGCCTGTATGATACTTTCGTGATAGAAAAGAAATACGGATTTAATAAAATGAGTGTCACTACGTTTATCACAGACCATATAAAGTCATGGTTGATTGCAGTTATTGTGGGTGCACCAGTACTTGGCCTGATCACCTGGTTCTACTATAAGGCAGGTCCGCTTTTCTGGATATACGCATGGGGGCTCATAACCGCCTTTTCAATATTCATGAATCTCTTCTATTCCGAGCTGATAGTACCCCTGTTCAACAAGCAGACCCCGCTGGAGGAAGGAAGCCTCAGGGATAAGATCGAAAAATTTGCTTTGGCAACAGGATTTAAGCTAAGGAACATTTTTGTTATTGACGGTTCAAAGAGAAGCACGAAGGCAAATGCATATTTCTCGGGATTCGGGCCTAAGAAAAGGATCGTTCTCTTCGATACACTTATCAGGGAAATGCCGGAAGATGAGATTGTTGCTGTCCTGGCACATGAGATTGGCCATTATAAGAAGAAACATGTGATCATTAACCTTGTTTCTTCTGTACTGCTTACAGGGATAATGTTGTTTCTGTTTTCCCTCATCGTTAATAATCCGTCGCTGTCGAGGGCTCTTGGGGCAGAGACACCGGGGTTCCACCTGGGACTTATTGTTTTCGGCATACTTTACAGTCCGCTTTCGCTTCTGATAGGACTGGTATCCAACTATGTATCACGGAAGAATGAGTTTGAGGCCGACAGGTTCGTGAAGGAAAACCACAAGCCTGAGTATCTGGCCCTGGCCCTTAAGAAGCTCTCGGTAAAAAATCTTTCAAATATGCTGCCGCACCCGGCCTATGTTTTTTTCCATTACTCGCACCCTCCCTTGCTGCAGAGACTGGAAAAACTGGAATGATTTTACTTATCTTTGCTCCTTTATAAGCCTCCTTAGCTCAGTGGTAGAGCATTCCGCTCAGCCGTAAGCTGAGCGGAAAGGTCGTGGGTTCAACTCCCTGTCTTTTTTCCCTGATGTTCTTGCTGTCAGCATTGATGATGTTTTATACGCAATTCTTATATTTGCATCGTTTTTAAAGCCTCCTTAGCTCAGTGGTAGAGCATTCCGCTCAGCCGTAAGCTGAGCGGAAA
>CAYRQY010000210.1:3249-4950 GCA_964426435.1 uncultured Rikenellaceae bacterium
CGCAATTCTTATATTTGCATCGTTTTTAAAGCCTCCTTAGCTCAGTGGTAGAGCAGCTCACTCGTAATGAGCAGGTCGTGGGTTCAACTCCCATGGGAGGCTCTCTTTATTGCGGATTGCGGATTTGGAGGAGCACAGCGACGACATCCCGCGGAGCGGGAGCGGATTTTGTCGAGCGGAGCGAGACAATCCCGCACAGCGGGAGCGGATTTATCTGAAAATAAAACCTATCTGATATGAAAAGAAAACTGATCTCCCTTACCGGCATGATGTTATTACTGGGACTGCTTACCTACAGTGCTAACGGCCAGAGTATCGGCCTTGTCGATATAAGACAGGCCGGACAAATAATTACAGTCGGAGGAGCAGGAGCTGATTTGCCCGGTTTCACATCACAGGCAATCCAGACAGCACTCGATGCCGTCAGGACTAGAGGCGGCGGAACAGTAAAACTAAACCCCGGGACATATGATATCATCGGGCCAATACGTCTGTCTGACAACATTTCACTGATCGGATCGGGTGAAAAAACGGTTTTACGGAAATGCGACGGCTTCAAAACCAGCTTCATCATCGATGCCGACTGGGGCATGCTGAAGGCGGTTGTTAAGGATGTGAGCGGTTTTAAGATCGGCATGGGAATACAGCTTTTTGATGACGCCCATAAATCGGGATGGGATGTCACAACAGCAATAATTACAGATATTGAGGATAATACAATCTATTTTGACAACAGGACGGTGAATGATTACATTGCTTCGCTGAACGGAACAATATCAAACAGTTTTTCACTGATTGAGGCAGTTGATGCCGAAAACGTCAGGATTGCAGATCTTGTTATCGAAGGCAATAAATCTGCAAACGATTATATCAACGGCTGCAGGGGAGGAGGGGTTTATATCCATAAATCAAAGAACTGTATAGTCGAAAATGTCAGGGTGAATGAGTTCAACGGAGATTCATTCAGCTGGCAGATAACTGAAAATATCACCCTCAGGGGATGTGAAGCATCGAACGGGGGAGGACTGGGATTCCATCCTGGAACAGGTTCCGACCGCTCGGTCGTTGAAGATTGCATAAGCCACCACAATAAGGGCGACGGGATCTTTCTCTGCTGGAGGGTACAGAACGGAGTTTTCAGAAATAATAAGACGTATGCCAACAGCGATAATGGCTTTTCAATAGGACATAAGGATACTGACAACCTGTTCGAAAACAATCAAGTGTATGAGAATGGACTGCACGGTGTATTCTTCCGCAACGAAAATGAGCAGAACAGCGGTCATCGGAATACCTTCAGGAACAACCTCATAGAAAACAACGGAATCAGGAGGGAGTCGGCCGGATTCTGGATCGGCGGCGAAACACGCGACATAGTTATAACAGACAATATTATCCGCTCGGCAGGCAAAGGGAATCAGTCTACGGCAATCGTTGTCGGGAAGAAGTCGTCGAACGTAACAGCCAGGGGCAATAAGATCTCAGGCTCGAAGGAGATAGTCTATGAAAAATAGAAATTGACCTGAAACGGGACCGGGATCAGGAACGGGCCCGGTATCGGGATTGGAACCGGAACACAACTATTGGGAAAATCTCCTGTTTGAAAATCAGCAACAATTTTATACTTTTGTCACCGTTCAGAAAACAATAATTGCGGGAGTAGCTCAGTGGTAGAGCATCAGCTTCCCAAGCTGAGGGTCG
>CAYRQY010000211.1:0-4928 GCA_964426435.1 uncultured Rikenellaceae bacterium
AACAGTGGTCCCTGGTGATTACTATAGGATCCAAACAATAATTAATACCGTGGAAGCGACAGAACTGCTTAAGAAGGTAAGAAGAATAGAAATAAAGACCCGTGGTCTGACCCGCCATATATTTGCAGGCGAGTATCACAGCGCATTCAGGGGCAGGGGTATCGCCTTCAGCGAGGTGCGGGAATATCATTACGGCGACGATATAAGGAGCATCGACTGGAACGTTACGGCACGATTCAACCACCCTTATGTCAAGGTATTCGAGGAGGAGAGGGAACTGACCGTCATGCTTATTATCGACGTAAGCGGATCAGGCGACTTCGGAACTGTAAAGGAGTATAAGAAGGAACTGATGACCGAGGTTGCTGCCCTTCTGTCATTCTCTGCTATAACCAACAACGATAAGATTGGTGTGATTTTCTTCACCGATAAGGTTGAGAAATTCATCCCCGCGCAGAAGGGAAGAAAACATATTCTGAGGATAATAAGGGAACTTCTGGGTTTTAAACCACTCAGTCTTGGAAGCAGCCTCGATGAGCCTCTGCGCTTCCTGACAAACGCAATAAAGAAGAGATGCACGGCATTCGTGATATCCGATTTTATGGTGCCCGACTTCTCCGAAGCAATTAAAATCGCTTCAAATAAACATGATATTGTGGCACTTAAGATCTACGACCCGGCAGAAACAAAGATTCCCGACATCGGGTTTATAAAAGTTACAGACGCGGAGACAGGGGAGGAGAGATGGATCGATACTTCCTCCCGCAAAATCAGGAAAAACTATGAACAATGGTATGCAGAACACCTTAAGCATACCAGGAATATTTTCATGAGGTACGGTATCGACTGGACAAACCTGAGTACGGCAGAAGATTATGTCAAGCCGCTTATTAAACTTTTTGAAAGCAGGTAGCGGAAATGAGACACCTCTTTACTATCATACTGGCAACGTTCCTGATAATGCCCCGGACACCAGGACAGGAGGTAATCGTCACCGCCAGGTTCGACACTGCGAGAATACTGATCGGAGACCAGGTAAACTTCCGGCTTTCTGTGGAAATACCGGCCGGCCTCGACGCTGTAATCCCTCAATTCACCGATACACTCGCGAAAAATATCGAGATACTCTCAGGACCCGTTATCGATACAACCACACTCGCCGACGGCAGAATAAGTATAATCAACAGGTACCTTGTTACTTCTTTCTATTCGGGCCAATACCAGATAAGTCCTGTTTTTGTCGAATCAAGATCGGAAAATATTGTCAGGCGTTACTTTTCAGACTACACCCGGCTCGAGGTCCTGAGAGTCAATATTGCCCCGGCTGACACTACAGCAAAAATATTTGATATTGTCGATCCGTTCAGGGCTCCGGTAACGGCCGGTGAAATAGTACCCTGGGCACTGATCGGACTTGCAGTGGCGCTGATTGGCTATTTTCTTGTCAGGTTCCTGCGCAGGCTCAGGTTAAAGAAGAGACCTGCCGAAACAGTTATTAGCCTTGAACCGGCTCACATCATCGCATTCAGGGAACTTGAAAAACTCAGGGAAGAAAAGTTGTGGCAGAAGGGCGAGACCAAGAAGTATTACACCATCCTTACCGAGATAGTCAGACGCTATCTCGAAAACAGGTTCAGGGTATATTCGATGGAGATGACTACCGGCGAAACACTGTATGCACTCAGAAAAACAGGCTTCCCGAAGAATGAATCATTCAGCAGGATAGAATCGGTTCTCAGGGGAGCCGACCTGGTTAAGTTCGCGAAACACAAGCCTCTTCCCGGCGAAAATGAGGCTGGGTGGGAGAATGCATGGGCCTTCGTTTCGGAAACGATGGAAAAGGAACAGCAGGGTGATGCAGATCAAAAAGGAAAGGAGGTTGTTGCATGAATGCAATAAGATTCGGAGAGCCCGGGTTTCTCTGGCTTTTGCTGATCATTCCGGCAATGGTCGCCTTCTATGTCGTAAAACAGCATAATGCCGCTGCCTCACTCCGGATACCCGGACTGATGCAATTTCAGTCGGCCGGTCCCACATTCAGGAACTATCTTCGCCACCTGCTTTTTGCCTTCAGGATCCTTGCCATAAGCCTGCTTATTATCATACTGGCGCGGCCTCAGGCATCCAATGTACTCCAGGATGTATCAACCGAGGGAATTGACATAATGATAGCTCTCGATATCTCCGGAAGTATGCTGGCCCGTGACTTTAAACCCGACAGGCTCGAAGCATCCAAGAATGTTGCCACGGAGTTTATCTCGGGAAGACCCTACGACAGGATGGGTCTGGTGGTCTTCAGTGGCGAGAGCTTCACCCAGTGCCCTCTAACCACCGATCACGCGGTTCTCATTAACCTCCTTCGCGAGGTGCACAGCGGGATGATAGAAGACGGAACGGCAATAGGCATGGGACTGGCCACCTCTGTCAGCAGGCTTAAGGACTCAGAGGCAAAAAGCAAAGTGATAATACTCCTTACCGACGGGGTCAACAACAGGGGAGAAATAGCCCCTCTTACCGCCGCAGGTATAGCCGGAACATTCGGGATAAGGGTCTATACAATTGGCGTGGGAAGCCAGGGAACAGCACCATACCCGGTCCAGACTCCATTCGGGGTAAGATACCAGAACATGCCTGTTGAGATAGATGAGGCAGTGCTGAAGGAAATTGCCCGGACAACCGGCGGAAGATACTTCAGGGCTACCGATAACGACAAGCTCAGGCAGGTATACGCAGAGATAGACCAGCTCGAGAAATCGAAAATCGATATAAGGCAATACACAAGGAAGGAGGAGAAATACCTTATTCCTGCAATATTCGCATTTTCGCTGCTGGGACTGGAGATACTGACAAGAAACACTTTATTGAGAAACCTTACATAGAATAAGCATCATGCAGTTGTTCAGATTTGCAAACCCGGATTTTCTATATCTTCTGCTGCTTCTTCCGCTGATGCTTATATTGTTTATAATAAACATCATAAGAAGAAAGAGAGCTCTAAGGAGGCTTGGAAGGAATGACCTTATAGCCGCTCTTATGCCCGGCGCATCCACGAACCGGCCTGTGGTGAAATTTATGATCCAGTCATTGGCTCTCCTATCAGCAGTGATTATGCTTGCCCGGCCCCAGTTCGGTTCAAAGATTGAAGAGGTGAGAAAACAGGGCGTCGAAGTCATCATAGCACTCGATGTGAGTAATTCGATGCTCGCCCGCGATATACCCCCGGACAGGCTTACAAGGGCAAAACAGGCTATCTCACGTCTTGTTGACAACCTCACCGACGACAGAATAGGCCTGATAGTCTTTGCAGGCGATGCCTATACCCAGCTGCCGGTAACGACCGACTATGTGTCGGCAAAAATGTTTCTCTCCGTGATCAGTCCTGACCTGGTCCCCCGCCAGGGAACAGCCATTGGCTCAGCTATTAATCTGGGCATCAGATCGTTCAGCCAGGGAGAGGATAAAAGCAAGGCAATGGTAATAATCACCGACGGCGAAAATCACGAGGACGATCCCATAAAACCGGCTCAGGAGGCTGCTGCAAAAGGGATAGTCATCCATACAATCGGAATAGGCTCACCCGAAGGTGTCCCCATTCAGATCTCTTCCGGAGGCAGAACGGATTTCCTTAAGGATGCAGAAGGAAATACCGTTATAACAAGACTCGACGAGGATGTTATTCGTAAGATAGCTGCAACAACTGGCGGCACATACGTCAGAGCCGGAACTGCAAATATCGGACTCGACCAGATTTACAGCGAGATAAGAAAAATGAAAAAGGATGAGCTGGAAAGCCGGATGTTTACCGAATACAACGACCAGTTCCATATCTTTGCAGCACTGACCCTGATTCTTATTGTTGCCGATTTTCTTGTGATGGACAGAAAGAACAGGTTGCTTGAGGGACTCAAACTGTTCAGGTTCAGAGTTTAATTCTATTAATGTTAAATGCAGGACTATGAAATTCAGGCTTTTGCAAAATATAAAATACGTCAGTAAGAAATGAATTTGCTTTTAAGATATTTTGTTCTCTCTGTGCGTGGCTTCATTCGTACACTGTCTCCGTATCTCGTGTTGCTGATCAGCCTTATAATTTTTTCCGGACTGAAACTGAACGCCCAGGCTGAAAGAAAGCACGTACGCCAGGGAAACAGGCAATACTCTGATCAGCAATTCTCCGATTCTGAAATCTCCTATCGCAGGGCCCTGGATATTAACCGCAACTACACCGATGCTCTCTTCAACACCGGCGATGCACTCTACCGGCAGAATAAGTTTGAAGAGGCGGGCAGACAATTCCTCGAAAGTTCATCCGGAACCGGCGATAAGGCGAAAAAGGCTGCTGCATTCTATAATCTCGGCAATTCGATGCTCATGGCACAGAAAATTGAAGAGAGCATCGAAGCATACAAGAATTCTCTCAGGATCGACCCGGGAAACATGGAAGCCAAGTATAACCTCGCCTATGCCCAGGATCTCCTTCAGCAGCAGCAACAACAGCAACAGCAACAACAACAGCAGCAGAATAATAATAACGACAACCGGAAGGATGACCGGACACAGCAGGATCAGGAAAATGATAACCGGCAGGACAACAACCAGCAACAGCAGAAAAATGAAGAACAGAAACAACAACAGGAGAGTATCTCACGGGAAGATGCCGAAAGACTTCTGAATGCAATTGCCGGTGACGAAAAGGAAGTCCAGGAGAAAGTAAAGGAGGCAAAAGCCGCAAAAGCCCGTGTAAAAGTGCTGAAGAATTGGTGATATGAGAATGAAGCTAAAATATATAGGATTATTATCTTCAGTTTTGCTTTATGTACTGACCGCAAAGGGACAGGATATTGCCATTAAGGTTGATTATCCTTCAGTAGTGAGGGCAGGCCAGCAGTTCAGCGTCATGTGGACAGTCAATACCGGAGGTGGAGAGT
>CAYRQY010000212.1:0-4914 GCA_964426435.1 uncultured Rikenellaceae bacterium
CGAACAGCTCAGGTTCTATCAGACTGCAGCCGAGATCTTCCCGAAATGCATACGTGCCCACAACAACGTTGGACTTACACTGCTTGCAATGGCAAGGGTTGACGATGCACTGGCAGCATTTGAGAGGGCAAAAGCTCTTCAGAACAACGATGTCGTAAAGAATAATCTCGGACTGGCTTACCTCGCTAAAGGAGACATTACAAGGGCCGAAGAACAGTTTACCTCGATGACGGCAGCAACTCCGGAATCGAGATGGGGACTGGGAGTGATAGCCATAACAAAGGGCGAGTATGACCAGGCTGTAAATTATTTCGGAACAGAGCCTTCATATAACCTTGCTCTTGCCCAGGTGCTCAAGGGAGATGTCAACAGGGCCAAAACAACCCTCGATGCCATCCAGGGAACCGCAAAAACAGCAAAGGTTTCATACCTGAAGGCAGTTGTCGGAGCACGTCTCGACGACAGGAACTACATGGCCAGCAACCTGCGTGAAGCAGTCGCCGCCGATGCCTCACTGAAAGCCTATGCAAGGACTGACATTGAATTCGCAAAATTCTTCAGCGACGATTCATTCAGGTCAGCCGTTCAGTAACAGAGACCATACCAATAAAATATTGCGGGGGCGTTGCATGCAACGCCCCTATTTTTTTGCCCCGGTTCTTCTGAACAATTCCCAGAGAACAATCCCTGCGCTGACTGCAATATTGAACGAATGCTTGGTGCCAAACTGCGGTATCTCCAGGCATTTATCGCAGATGTCAAGCACCTCCTGGCTCACCCCGCTCACCTCGTTGCCGAATACCAGCGCATACCTCTCATCTATGCTGAACGGGAAATCCTGAAGCCCGACAGACCCTTCAGCCTGTTCGATACCTATAATAATGTACCCTTCTGTCTTCAGTTTCCTGGCTGCTTCGGAAGTGACTGCCTGATACTCCCACGAAACCGAACCGGTCGCCCCGATAGCAGTCTTGAGAATATCCCTGTGAGGAGGCTTTGCCGTTATACCACAGAGTATTATCTTCTCAGCCAGGAAGGCATCGGCGGTTCTGAACACCGAACCCACGTTATTGCCGCTCCTGACATTATCAAGTACGATCACAAAGGGCGATTTTTCTGTCTTGATGAACTCGTCTATGCTCTTTCGCCCCAGCTCCCTGTTCGCAAGCTTGCGCATAATTTTTTACGTAAAAATAGCCAATTAATCTCTTTATTGTTGTTATTTTGTGATAGCGGGCACTCTCCACCCGGCGACAGGAGAAGTTAAAAAAATCATAGTATGAATGTTCACGAATTCCAGGGCAAATCACTCCTTAAAGCATATAATGCAGGCATTCAGGAAGGTTTTGCTGCAGAGACGCCTGATCAGGCTGTTTTGATTGCAGGACAGCTTAAGGAAAAGTACGGTACCGGTTTTTTTGTGGTAAAGGCGCAGATACATGCCGGAGGAAGGGGAAAAGGGGGAGGCGTGAGGCTTGCCAGGTCGGTTGAGGAGGCTGGCAGGATAGCCGGTGAAATTCTGGGGATGCAGCTGGTCACTCCTCAGACGGGACCGGCCGGAAAGAAAGTGCATAAAGTGCTCGTTGCACAGGATGTCTATTACCCCGGAGAATCAGAACCGCAGGAGTTCTATCTGGGCATTCTTCTTAACCGCGACAGGGGGAGGTACACCCTGATGTATTCGCCCGACGGCGGAATGGATATTGAGCAGGTTGCAGAGAAGAATCCGGAGAGGATCTTCACCGAAGAGATCGACCCGTTAACCGGCCTTCAGCCATTCCAGGTGCGTAATATTGCGTTTAACCTGGGACTCAGTGGAAAAGCCCTCGCTGAGTTGCAGAATTTCCTGGGAGCTGTTTATGATACATTCTGCGGTTGCGATGCCCAGCTGCTTGAGATCAACCCGGTGCTGAAGACCAGCGACCACAGGATAGTTGCCGTCGACTGCAAACTTGTGATTGACGATAACGCACTTTTCAGGCATCCCGATATTGCAGCAATGAGAGACCTGAACGAGGAGGACCCCGTGGAGATTGAGGCCGGAAAGCATAACCTCAACTTCATTAAGCTCGACGGAAATGTGGGCTGCATGGTAAACGGAGCCGGACTTGCAATGGCAACAATGGATCTTATAAAACTTTCCGGAGGCTCGCCTGCCAACTTCCTCGATGTAGGGGGAACTGCCAGTGCCGCTACCGTGGAGGCGGGCTTCCGTATAATCCTGAAAGATTCTGCCGTGAAGGCAATCCTTGTTAATATATTCGGGGGGATAGTTAGATGCGACCGCGTCGCAAACGGCATTGTGGAAGCCTGCAGGTCGGTAGGGGAAATAAAGGTTCCCGTGATTGTCAGGCTCGAAGGGACAAACGCCGCAGAAGCCAGGGAGATCATCGATAACTCCGGGCTCAGGGTATTTACGGCATCATCGTTCAGTGAAGCGGCTGAAATGGTCAGCAGGCTTATTTCCCGTGAGAATCATCACAATAGGGCATCCTGAGCGATTTTCCGCACATGCACAGCCTGACCTCCTTCAGCACCTCGACCTTTTCGCGCTTATAGTCGTTGAGTATAAAATTTCCGGTAATCCTTATCGGACCCGATCCGGGAACTTCCACCCTGGTCTGAGGATCTTTTTCTTTATTATCTTCCATAACAGATTGTTAACCAATATAACCGGTTTGCCTGTGCCTGCCATCGCAGAACGGCATCTTTTCGCTCTTTCCGCATCGGCATATTGAGATCATGCTATCCGTGACTCTCTTTTCGGTTTCGCCCCAGGCAAGTGAGAAATCCCCCTTTATAAGAACAGGTCCGTCAATCAGCACCTTTACCGACACCGGCTTCTCTGTCTCATTTTCCGCCTGAGGTCCCATCAGTTCTGGTCTTCTGAACTTGACATGATTGGTATGTTCAGGGTCCACATTACTGTTCTTCTCCTCATCATTCCACTTCCAGGTGAGCGCTTCGGTGGGGCACATATCAACAACCTCGATTATTCTTTTCGTTGGCGCAGCCTTCATGTCAACCCATGGACGCCTCCCGGGGTCAAAGACCTCAATAAGCTCCCTGTAGCAATATGAAGCATGAACACAAGCCGTTGGCAGCCAGTATACTGTTATCTCTTCATTACGGTATGTTCTGCCTCCCGAGAAATGACCGCTCTTTTTTTCCATCTTCTTATATAATTGTTCGCAATTTAATAATTTTTGTGCAATAAAATCTGACATTCTCCTTGTAAGGTAATAAGGCTAGTTTTATATTTGTGCCACATCTGTTTGATAATTAGTTAATACTAGCTTATTATCACTGCAACAGGCTGGTTTAATGGTTTGTAAGTCAGAAATTATAAAACTGTAATGTCAGGGTCTCTTGTAAACATCATTCTGATCTCCCTGGGAGCACTGTTGATAATAAGTGTTCTCATTGCAGTTTTTTCAGTTAAGCTCAATAAGGCCAACAAAGAGCTCAGGGAAAGAAACAGCCAGATTGAGAAGATCAACGATGACCTTAAGATCACAAACTCGGAGCTCGGGAGACAGAAGGAAGCATTATCGCGGCAATATGCCGACTCTGAGAAGTTTTACAGGATCCTTATCCAGTCGGCCGACGACGGGATTTCATATTACGACAGGGAATGGAACCTGAAGTTTGCGAATAATGCTTTTTATAATATTATAGGTCTCACAAGGGAGGAATATGAAAAAGTCTATCCTGCGGATTTGATTCACGAGGAAGATCGCACCTACGAAAGCACAAGAATGAAAGAGCTGGGAGAGAAAGGGCTCTTTGAAAGCGAACTGCGGCTAAGGCATAAGGACGGCAACTACATAATTCTATCAACCCGCTCGATAACCGTCAGGGATGACGATGGAGAAGTTACGGGGTACCTTACAATATCAAGAGATATTACAAGGCTGAAACAGGTGCACGAAGACCTGGTAAAGGCCAAAGTGGAAGCTGATGCCAGCAACAGGCTTAAATCCAGCTTTCTTGCTAATATTTCCCACGAAATAAGAACACCCCTCAACAGTGTGGTTGGGTTCTCTAACCTTCTTCTTTCAAATGATATCTCAAACGAGGTAAAGGAGGAGTATATTGAACATATCAATCACAACAGCGAAAAACTTCTGCAGATCATCGGAGATATTATTGACCTCTCAAGGCTCGAAAGCTCTCAGATTGAGATCTCTTACGAGGAAGCATCGGTGAATGAGATTGTAAATGAGGTTGTTGAGGATGCCAGGAAGATCATCAAACGAAATGACAAGCCTATTATCCTTAATGTAAGGAATGAGTTTGAGAATAACAGCGACCAGATCTTCACCGACAGGGTCTGGCTTAAAAGAGTACTCAGCCATCTTATGGACAATGCTGTCAAGTTTACCCTTGAGGGATCCATAACATTTTCTTATCTTCTCGAAAATGACAATCTTATCTTCAGGATCAGGGATACGGGGATAGGGATTAACCAGGAGAACCTGGGACGCATATTCGAAGAGTTCCGCCAGGAGATTGATGGCCACCACCGGCCCTTCGAGGGACTCGGTGTAGGTCTTACACTGGCCAAGGAGGTTATCGAGAGAATGGGCGGGAAGATTTACGTTCAGTCAGAAAAAGGAGTCGGTTCCGAGTTCAGCTTCTCTGTTCCATACCGTCCCGCTGGAGGCGGCACAAAGCTAAAAACCCGAACCTATATTCAGGAGGACCAGATACAACAGATCAACTGGAGTTCAAAAAAATGTCTTCTGGTCGACGACAACAGGGATGTCCTGGTCTACCTTAACCGGATACTCCTCGATACGGGTGTGACAATATTCACGGCAAGATCGGGAGTTGAAGCCCTCGACATTGTCCGGAACACACCTGATCTGGATGTGGTCCTGCTCGATATGCAGATGCCGGAAATGAATGGAA
>CAYRQY010000213.1:0-4829 GCA_964426435.1 uncultured Rikenellaceae bacterium
ATATCGGATTCTTTCTTCACATTCCCTTCCCCTCGTTTGAAATATTCCGCCTGCTTCCCCGCAAATGGCGGGAATCGATCCTTACCGGTATGACAGGTGCCGATGTTGTTGGATTTCACACCAATGACTATACACAGCATTTCATTAAATCGGTCAAACGGACTCTCGGATACAGGGTCGATCAGAATTTTATCCACGCCGGGAACAGGTTGTGCAAAGCTGACGCTTTCCCTATCGGGATTGATTTCGATAAATTCCATAAGGCATGTTATTCTCCTAAAACCATCAAAAGAAAGAAAAAGCTAAAGAACGACATAGAAAGCAAGAAACTTATTTTCTCCGTCGACAGGCTTGATTATTCAAAAGGTTTTCTTAACAGGCTGCATGCCTTCGAACGGTTCCTTGATAAATATCCTGAATGGCATAATAAAGTGATTTTCAATATGATCGTTGTGCCTTCGCGCGACAATATTGAGGGTTACAGGCTTATCAAGCAGGAGATAGAAGCCACCGTGGGACGCATCAACGGGAAATTCAGCAGCCTGAGCTGGAGGCCTCTGATCTACCAGTATAAATCGATCCCCTTTAATGAACTCGTCGCACTTTATAATATCAGCGATGTGGGACTTATCACACCACTTCGCGACGGCATGAACCTGGTAGCCAAAGAGTTCATTGCCTGTCAGACCGAAAAGAAGGGGATGCTGGTTCTGAGCGAGATGACGGGGGCAGCAACAGAACTCGGCGAGGCCATCATAATTAATCCCACCGATATTGAGGAGACCTCCGACGCAATAGAGAAAGCGCTTGATATGCCCGAAGAAGAAAAGGTTAAGAAAATACTTAAAATGCAGGAGAGGCTTAAACGATATAACGTTTTCGCATGGTCGTCGGATTTCTTCAGGCAGGTATCCGAAACAAAGAAAGAGGTCAGACGGATGCAGGTAAGATTTCTCGATGAAAACGCCCTTAAAAGCATGACTGAGAAATATCTCCGGAGCAAAAAAAGACTCTTCCTTATTGATTATGACGGTACACTTACACCGGTTGTCAGATCACCCGAAATGGCCCTGCTGGATAACAAGACCGAATCACTTCTCGGCAAACTTCTGTCCGACCACTTTAATAACCTGGTGATTATAAGTGGCCGAGAGCATACATTCCTGGAACAGCAGTTCAGAAGGCTGAATGTAACCCTAATAGCCGAACATGGATTTTATATTAAATATCCCGGTGAAGAATGGCAGAAAGTAACGGAGACAGATCTTTCATGGAAAGAAAAAATAATGCCTGTACTGAATGATTATGTTGACAGGTGCAGTGGTTCGATGATAGAAGAGAAACACGCTTCGGTTGCGTGGCATTACAGGAATGCAGAGGAAGAGATAGCCGATCTGAGGATAAATGAGCTGAAAGATGACATAATGGAGATACTCAGAACTGAACCCAAGCTAGAAGTAATTGAAGGTGACAAAGTTATCGAGATCAAAAGCATATTATACGACAAAGGCACCGCTGCATCTGCCCTGATCAGCAAAATGAATTATGATTTCATTCTTGCAATAGGTGATGACAGGACTGATGAAGATCTTTTCAGAGTGATCCCCCCTGACGGATTCACGATTAAAGTGGGCTCCGCTCCTTCAATGGCAAGGTTCAATGTGAGGGACCAGGCCCGGACATATGAAGTACTTTCTGCTTTAACAGGCGACTTCACATTCTAACGATCTGCTTTTCAGGCTCTCTTTTTATTCTGCCAAGGATAAATCCCGCAAGCAATATCATGGCTGCCAGCTCTATGAAAGCCACTGTGGTAAGATGATGAACTCCGTAAACCTTCGCAACGATACCCATCAGATAGTTTATTGCCATGTTCCCCAGGAGGCCGACTACAAGTACCGCACTGAATGCAGTTCCTGAAAACTCCCTGTACCGGCTTCCCACGATTCCCAGCATTACCGGGAACCCTGCAGCAAGACCGGCACCGATAAGTATCAGTGCTGGTATGGCAGCGCTTATTGAATAGGCTAACCTTAGTAATGCCAGTCCGGTCAGCAAAAAAGTAAATGACCAGGACAATATTCTGGATACGGAAAATAGTCTGAATAATTTTCCCAAAAGGAACCTCATAGCTGTCATTCCTGCGACGAATGAAACCAAAGCATACAAAGACACACTTTGGTTAACCGTCATCCTGTCGGGTATGAAACTGGTTGTCCAGTTGTTGAATATAGCTTCAGAACTGCTTTGAAAGAAAAGAAAGAAGGCAATGATCAGCAACAGATTGTCTTTTAACATCCTTAGGGCTTTTCCAACCGGAAATCCAAGAGGCTGCTTCGGGGGAGGATATTTGATCAATGCAAAGAACAAACCTGCAACAAGTGTTCCACAGCTTATAGAAACAACAATTATCTCAAAACTGAAGCTCCTTTCCAGTAATCCAAGCAAGAAAGGGATTCCCAGGGCTCCTACTCCGAAAAATGCCCCCAGAAAACTAAGATCAGCCGTTCTGTTTTTTTCACTGATATCAGACACGAGTGCATTTGCAGCTCCGTTTATGGCACCTCCGCCAAAACCCATGAGGAAAATACTGATCTTCATGACATTTATTGAATGGGAAAGAGCTATTCCCATCAAACCTGCAAAGAGAAAAAAAGAGGATAGCGAAAGAAGCACCTTGTAACTAAATCTGTCGCAGACCGGTCCGAACACCATTGAGCCAAAGAGTATCCCGAGGGGAAGTATCGCGAAAAGAGTACCTGAAGATATTTCGTCAAGGCCGAGTCTCTCCTTCAGGTCAGGTAATACCGCGCCCAGGGTGATAAGGCTGATCCCGAAAAGCACCATACCGACACAACAGGCAGTAAAAATCAATCTTCTGCTGAACATACACTTCACTCTATTTAATTTCCTTCCCTTCCAGAATAACCCTGCTCAACTCAAACTTGTCAGTGAACTCGATAATATCAGCCCGGTAACCTGGTGCAATCAATCCCTTATCGTTCAGGTTAATCAGTCCGGCAGGGTGGTATGAACCCATACTTAGAGCTTCACCTGCCTGAATACCTGCGTTTCCCACACAGTTCTTCACAGCCTTGAGCATTGTAAGATTCGATCCCGAGAGGGTGCCATCGGGAAGGGTAAAACGGTCTTCCCGTCTTAAATGCGGGTAAGCACCTCCGGGACTCTCTTCCACAGCATCGCTCACAAGGTAAAGCCTCTCCCCCATTATTCGTTTGGCAATCCGTAGTGTATTATAATCGACATGAATCCCGTCAGCTATAATACTTGCGAAGATGTTCTCCGTTATGAATGCGGCACCAGGCAGTCCGGGGTCGCGATGATGAAGCTGCGACATTGCGTTGAAAAGATGTGTAACTGCTTTCACTCCATGGGCAAATCCAGCCACAGCCTCTTTGAAAGTTGCATTACTGTGGCCGGCGGCAACTATTATTCCCTGCGCTTCGATAAACTTAATAAATTCCAAATCACAAATCTCGGGAGCCAGTGTTATCATTTTAACAACCCCCTCCGCCTCCCTCAGCAGGTCATCAATCTCCCTTATATCCGGATTTCTGATCAGCGACCTGTCGTGTGCTCCCGGTCGCGCCGGATTGATATAGGGTCCTTCCAGATGTATACCAAGAAGGGCTGGATGCGGATTCTCCTTCACTATTCTGAATGCTTCGCGGTAAACATCAAATGAATTTGTCGGAAGAACGAGAAGAAATCCTGTTGTACCGCTTCTGACAATAGAATCGGTTATCGCTGAAAGCTTCTCAGCAGAGAGGTTTTCAGAAAAAAGGTATCCGCCCGCTCCCGCAATCTGCAGATCTATTAATCCCGGTGCAATATAATTTCCGTTACAATCAATTATTCCTGCACCTGCAGGAATTTCTCCCCTGTCAACCAAGCCTGAAACCCTCGATCCGTCAAGAATAAGTGCCTTTCCGGTTACAGTTTCTTCCCCTGTAAATATTATGCCATTTGTAAGAGCAGTATACATATACAGATCCTTTTGTACTCTACTGGTTCGTCGTCAGAGTCATCACAGAAAAGTACATATTTCTTTATCCCGATGATTTTTTCAGCGTTAAGATAATATTTTATCAACTGAATATGACATTTGGTGTACCTGTACACAATCCTTAAAATTAAGATTTAAATTTGTAAATATTATTGGAGAACAGATTTTGAGAACGTTAAGAAGAATATTATACCTTCCTTTTAATTCTGACATCTACCATTATTTATTGGCTGGTCTTATCATCGCCGTTACAACACTTTTATTAATCCCCCTGTCAAATCCGCAAAGTTACCATATAGTATCATTTGTGTTGCTTTTTGTTGTTGCCCTTCTGGCCGTATTTCTTGGAATTGGTCCGGTCTTACTGGCATCCACGTTAAGTGCAGTAACATGGAATTATTTCTTCATTCCTCCCTACCATACTTTTCATATCGCAAAGACTGAAGATAAACTGATGTTTGTCTCATTTTTCATTATTGCACTTTTAAATGGCATACTAACAAACCGCATCCGCCGGCAGGAAAGAATAGCCAGGGAGAGAGAAGACCAGACCAACGCACTATTCCGGCTTACCGGTGAACTTTCTAAAGCCAGAGGCATTGGGGAAGTGCTTGAGGTTGCAAGAAGTGATTTCAGAAAGCACTTTCTTTCTGATGCATATTTCTTCCTGCAGGATGGCAGGAATAACCTCATGATCTCTGAATATACCGAGAAACAAAAAATATCCGATGAAATTAACAGGGATATTGTCAGGTGGGTATTTAACAACTCCGTTAAAGCAGGAAGGTTTACCGATACTAAC
>CAYRQY010000214.1:0-4822 GCA_964426435.1 uncultured Rikenellaceae bacterium
ATCAACGGCGCTGAAAGAGTTGTCGTTTCACAGCTGCACAGATCACCCGGTGTCTTCTTTGGCCAGAGCATCCACGCAAACGGCACAAAACTCTATTCCGCCAGGATAATACCGTTCAAGGGATCGTGGATCGAGTTTGCGACCGACATCAATAACGTGATGTATGCCTATATCGACAGGAAGAAGAAGCTTCCGGTAACTACCCTCCTGAGGGCTATTGGCTTCGAGAGCGACAAGGAGATCCTCGAGATCTTCAACCTGGCCGAAGAGCATAAAGTATCAAAAACAAGCGTCAAGAAACTGATCGGCCGCAAACTGGCCGCCAGGGTTCTTAAAACCTGGATCGAAGATTTTGTTGATGAGGATACAGGTGAGGTGGTATCGATTGAAAGGAATGAGGTTATCCTCGACAGGGAAACCGTTATCGAGGCGGAACATGTCGATATGATTGTAGACTCGGGCACCAAGGCGATTCTCCTTCACAGGGAAGACTCAAGCCTTGCCGACTTCGCCATCATCTACAACACCCTGCAGAAAGACCCCTGCAACTCTGAAAAAGAGGCGGTTGTCTATATTTACCGCCAGCTCAGAAACGCCGAACCGCCCGATGAGGCAACAGCAAGGGACGTTATTGAAAAGCTGTTTTTCTCCGATAAGCGATACGACCTCGGCGAGGTGGGCCGCTACAGGATAAATACAAAACTGGGTCTTAACACCGATATGGATGTCAAGATCCTCACCAGAGAAGATATTATAAAGATCATCGGTTATCTGATTGAGCTTATCAACTCAAAAACAGATATCGACGATATCGACCATCTCAGCAACAGAAGGGTACGAACCGTCGGAGAACAGCTTTATGCCCAGTTCGGAGTGGGGCTGGCACGTATGGCACGTACAATCCGGGAGAGGATGAATGTCAGGGATAACGAGGTATTCACACCAGTCGATCTCATTAATTCAAAAACCCTCTCGTCGGTTATCAACTCCTTCTTCGGCACAAACCAGCTCTCGCAGTTCATGGACCAGACAAACCCGCTGGCCGAGATGACGCACAAGCGCCGTATGTCGGCCCTCGGACCGGGCGGTCTCTCACGCGAAAGAGCCGGTTTTGAAGTAAGGGACGTTCACTATACACACTACGGCCGCCTCTGCCCGATAGAAACCCCTGAAGGGCCAAACATCGGACTCATATCATCACTTTGCGTTTATGCCAAGATCAATCACCTCGGTTTTATTGAGACCCCATACCGCAGGGTAAATGAAGCCAGGGTTGATCTGAGCAATGACAATATAGTATGGCTCAGTGCCGAAGAAGAGGAGGAAAAGATGATAGCCCAGGCAAATGCGCCTCTTGCAGAAGATGGAGCCTTTGTTAATCCAAGGGCAAAATGCAGATATGAAGCTGATTATCCGTTCGAGGATGTGAACAGGGTAGACCTTATGGATGTGGCACCCAATCAGATAGCCTCCATTGCGGCTTCTCTGATTCCGTTTCTTGAGCACGACGACGCCAACAGGGCCCTCATGGGATCAAACATGATGCGCCAGGCAGTCCCGCTTATCAATCCCGAATCGCCCATCGTTGGCACCGGACTAGAAACGCAGGTCATTAAGGACAGCCGTATTCTGTTTGCCGCTGAAGGCGACGGTGTGGTTGAGTATGTCGACGCAAACGAGATCGTCATCCGATACACAAGAACAGATGAAGAGAAATTTGTAAGCTTCGACGACGATATAAAGAGGTATGTACTCCCGAAGCATAAAAAGACTAACCAGAATACATGTATCAATCTTGTACCTGTTGTTAAGAAGGGAGAGAAAGTAACTAAGGGACAGGTGCTTACGGAAGGCTACGGAACCAAGAACGGTGAACTCGCCCTTGGAAGAAACCTTAAGGTGGCATTTATGCCGTGGAAAGGCTACAATTTCGAGGACGCTATTGTGATTTCGGAAAAAGTAGTTCAGGAAGATATGTTCACATCGGTGCATATCGATGAGTACCTTCTTGAGGTAAGGGATACGAAGCGCGGGCTTGAAGAGCTCACATCCGACATTCCCAACGTCAGCGAGGAAGCCACAAAGGATCTCGATGAGAACGGACTTATAAGGATAGGCGCCCACATAAGGCCCGGCGACATTCTTATAGGTAAGATCACTCCGAAGGGAGAATCGGATCCTTCACCGGAAGAGAAACTTCTGAGAGCCATCTTCGGCGACAAGGCCGGTGATGTGAAGGATGCTTCGCTCAAGGCAGGCCCATCGCTTGAAGGAGTGGTGATTGACAAGAAACTTTTCACGAGGGCAATAAAGGACAGGAAGGCCAAGGCGGTTGAAAAACCTCTGCTCGACAAGATAGAGGCTGAATTCACCAGGAGCATCGATGAGCTCAAGTCGCGCCTTGTCGATAAACTGTTCATCCTGGTGAATGGCAAGACATCCCAGGGCGTAAAGGACTATCTCAATGTCGATGTAATTCCAAAAGGCAGCAAATTTACCCTTAAGCAGCTCCAGGAGGTTGACTACCTTAACGTTAATCCCAACAAATGGACCACCGACAAGAAGAAGAACGACAGCATTAAGCAGCTCCTGCATAACTACGTAATCAAGTTCAAGGAGATAGACGGGATTTACAAGCGTAAAAAATACAATATAACCATCGGCGATGAACTGCCTGCAGGTATTGTACGACTGGCAAAGGTTTATGTAGCCAAGAAGAGGAAGGTAAAGGTAGGAGACAAGATGGCCGGACGACATGGTAACAAGGGTATCGTTGCACGTATAGTCCGTGCTGAAGATATGCCCTTCCTTGAGGACGGGACCCCGGTCGACATCGTTCTCAATCCTCTCGGAGTGCCTTCGAGGATGAACCTCGGACAGATTTATGAGACCGTTCTTGGATGGGCCGGACAGAAACTGGGACTCCAGTTCTCGACACCTATCTTCGACGGTGCAACCATCGATCAGATTACCTCCTATACAGAAGAGGCTCACCTGCCCAGGTACGGCAAAACCTATCTGTACGACGGAGGAACCGGTGAAAGATTTGACCAGCCTGCGACTGTTGGCGTCATTTATATGCTGAAACTGGGTCATATGGTTGATGACAAGATGCATGCCCGTTCAATCGGACCCTACTCCCTGATCACCCAGCAGCCGCTCGGCGGCAAGGCGCAGTTTGGCGGCCAGAGATTCGGTGAGATGGAGGTATGGGCTCTTGAGGCATTCGGAGCAGCCCATGTACTGCAGGAGATACTTACAATTAAATCGGACGATGTGATCGGAAGGGCGAAAGCCTATGAGTCGATAGTTAAGGGAGAACCAATGCCGCAGCCCGGCATTCCGGAATCCCTGAACGTTCTTCTGCACGAACTGAGAGGCCTGGGATTGAGCGTAATACTCGACTAACCCGGCCGTCAGGTATATATTTATAATTATTGAAAAAAAAATAACCGGCATATGTCATTCAGAAGAGATAACAAGACAAAAACAAGTTACTCAAAGATTTCAATAGGTCTTGCTTCACCTGAGGAGATCCTCGACCGTTCAAGCGGTGAGGTTCTGAAGCCTGAGACAATCAATTACCGTACCTATAAGCCCGAACGCGACGGACTTTTCTGCGAAAGGATATTCGGTCCGGTAAAGGATTATGAATGCCACTGCGGCAAATACAAGAGGATCAGGTATAAAGGCATAGTATGCGACCGTTGCGGCGTTGAGGTTACTGAAAAGAAGGTGCGGCGTGAACGGATGGGACACATCTCGCTGGTGGTCCCGGTTGCGCACATCTGGTACTTCAGGTCGTTGCCCAACAAGATAGGTTATCTTCTCGGCCTTCCCACAAAGAAGCTCGACTCGATAATCTACTATGAGAGGTACGTGGTCATAAACCCCGGAATAAAGGCAGTTGACGGCGTAAAGTATCTCGATTTCCTCACCGAGGAGGAGTATATGGAGATAACGGAATCCCTCCCCAAGGAGAATCAGTATCTTGAGGACACCCACCCCGACAAGTTTGTCGCTGACATGGGTGCTGAGGCGCTTCATAAGCTTCTTAACAGGGTTGACCTCGATGAGCTTTCCTACTCGCTTCGTCACAGGGCTAACACTGAAACCTCGCAGCAAAGGAAGAATGAGGCGCTTAAGCGTCTTCAGGTCGTTGAAGCATTCAGGGATTCAAAGCATGTCAACAGACCCGAATGGATGATCATTAAGGTTGTTCCGGTTATCCCGCCCGAGCTGAGACCACTTGTCCCCCTCGACGGCGGACGTTTTGCAACCAGCGACCTGAATGACCTCTACAGGAGGGTGATAATAAGGAATAACCGACTGAAAAGACTGATTGAGATAAAGGCACCGGAAGTTATTTTAAGGAATGAGAAAAGAATGCTTCAGGAAGCTGTTGACTCTCTCTTCGATAACTCACGCAAGGCCAATGCCGTAAAGACCGATGCAAACCGTCCGCTAAAATCTCTCAGCGACAGTCTGAAAGGGAAGCAGGGCCGGTTCCGGCAGAATCTCCTGGGAAAAAGGGTCGACTATTCGGCCCGTTCGGTGATTGTTGTCGGTCCGGAGCTTGACCTTCACGAGTGCGGACTTCCGAAGGATATGGCTGCCGAGCTTTACAAGCCGTTCATTATCAGGAAACTGATTGAACGGGGTATTGTCAAGACAGTCAAATCGGCCAAGAAGATCGTCGACAGGAAGGATCCGGTTGTATGGGATATACTTGAAAACGTGCTGAAAGGGCACCCGGTAATGCTTAACCGTGCTCCCACTCTCCACAGGCTTGGTATTCAGGCATTCCAGCCGAAGCTTATCG
>CAYRQY010000215.1:0-2147 GCA_964426435.1 uncultured Rikenellaceae bacterium
ACATGCTAAGATTATGCAACACTTATGTTAATGAGTTTTACGACGGTGATCCTCCGATTGCCATGGGTACTTCTGTTGCCCTTGCGGGCAGGGGGGTATCAGGCATGGCTGCAATACTTCCTTTCACATGTATGCCGGGGACCCTTATAGCAGCCGTGAGCGACTCTTTCAGAAAGGACCATCAAAACATTCCCTTTATCAATATCGCATACGACGGTCAGGATACCGTTTCTCTCGATACGCGCCTGCAGGCATTTGTCTTCCAGGTGAAAGAGTATGCCGGAGCGATGGCCCCGGTGGAAGTGTAGACCGTTGAGACAGGGCGTAGAGGCGCAGGGGCGTAAAGGCACAGGGGTGTTTATAACTTATTAATCTACAGTACACCAAATCCCATCTTCCGAAGGGTGGCGGTAACATCTCCCGGACAGTCGGTCAGGTGAAGCGAGTATGCCG
Organism: uncultured Rikenellaceae bacterium; assembly: GCA_964426435.1. GTDB lineage: Bacteria > Bacteroidota > Bacteroidia > Bacteroidales > VadinHA17 > LD21. The sequence continues at coordinate 454 of CAYRQY010000215.1, forward strand.
GGAATTCGCGTCTGAGCGGATAATCACCTCTCAACCTTTCAAAACTTCCGGGGTTGCTTCTGAGGTTCCGGTCGTCAGACCAAATGTCGTAAGTATGCAGCACCGCTTCACGTATTATCTCTTCTGTGCTCCTGCCCATCCCTTCAAGTATCAGTTCAGGTGAAAGCGGTCCGGGAATTTCCGGCGGATACCAGTTATTAAGCGGCAATCCGAAGAATTTGCACAGGGAGTTGACCGCAATTGAGGTCCCGTTTGCCTTTCCGTCGGTTGAATAGCCTGCTATATGAGGTGTTGCAATAAAAGCTGAATCCAGCAGCTCCGGATCAGGATAAGGTTCATTTTCCCACACATCGATAACAGCTTCAGAAATTCTCCCCTCTGATAATGCCTTCCTCAATGATTCGGTATCAACAACCTCTCCGCGTGATGTATTTATGAACCATGCTCCTTTCTTCAAGAGGCTGAAGCACCTGTCGCCAAAAAGGTGCCAGGTGGCATCTCCCCCCTCCCGGCTAAGGGGCACATGCAATGTAACAATGTCAGATTCCATGAGCATGGATTCCAGGTCAGTGAATTCACCAGTCCCTTCTTTTCTGGCCCTGGGGGGATCGTTCAACAATACCTTCATCCCTAAAACTTCTGCAATCATCTTTATTTTTGACCCGACATTACCAACCCCCACGATACCAATTGTTCTGCCTGCCAGCTTCCCATTCGATTTTGAAGCGAGCTCCAGGAGCGCAGCAGCAACATATTGCTGAACTGATGAGGAATTGCATCCCGGCGCGCTGGTCCAGAATACATTATTCTGTCCGCACCAGGCTGTATCAATGTGGTCGTAACCTATTGTGGCAGTCGCAATAAATCTAACGGGAGTTCCCTCCAAAAGTGCAGCATCACATTTTGTCCTGGTCCGGATGATGATTGCATCAGCCTTCGATGCTGTTTCGCGGTTGATCTGACTGCCCGGCAGGTAAACCACATCTGCAAAGGGTTCAAGAACCCCCTGCAGAAAAGGTATCTTACTGTCTGCTGCTATCCGGATCATTCAAAGCCAGTATGTGCGAAGTAAATTTACATTAAAAAATCCCGGTTGCCTGTTAACATTAAAATAAATCTGCATTCAACCATTGAAAAATTATTCCGGCTTTTATTTCTTTTGCCGGGGAATTTTAGTAAATTTATAGACGTATTTGTCTTTATTTACTTTAAACCTACCCTTATGAGAACAGTTGCTACACTTGTTTTTATGGCATTGCTACCAGTTTTATCGATTAAAGCACAGAGACCAATAGTGGTGTATGAGGACACCCTCCGTTTCGGCAATTCGGGGGTTCCGGCAATAACTGTAAGCATCCCTGAAGCTGATTATGAGAAAACTCTCAGGAACTGGATCCGGGAACAGGAAACCGGTACGCGATCGAAAGTTGTTACTGAAGGCTCCAGCATGTCGATTTTCGGTGCCAACTTCAAGGATATATCATCCACACCTGTAAACGTTTACAGCACCCTTGCAAACAAGGATACGGCACTCCTGCTTACAGTGGCATTTGAACTTAAAAAGGATGAGTATGTTGGTAAAGGCAGCGGTGAAACCGAACTCGCAAAGGCGAAGATCTATATGTTCAATTTCTCGAAGAATCAGTATCTCGATTTTGCCAATGAAGAGCTAAAAGCCGAGCAGGCAAAACTAA
>CAYRQY010000215.1:2157-4820 GCA_964426435.1 uncultured Rikenellaceae bacterium
TATTGAAAAAGACCTCTCTTCACTGCAGAGCAATGAATCGAAGCTTGCCAGGTCTATTGCAAAGAATAACAGGGCTGTTCTGAGAGAAAGAGAGAGGCTTACAGGCCTTAACAACGATCTTACCACGGCTTCGGCTGCCATAGCTGAGCACACCGGCCAGCTTGCAGAGATACCCGACGAGACCGAAAGGCAGGAAAAGGAGAAGTACATAAAAGGTCTTGAGAAGGATAAAAAGAAGATCCAGAGGTCAATACGTTCATCGGAGAATAAGCTGAAAAAGGCCAATAGCGCCATCGACAAGGCTAACAGGGACCTTCCCCGGAACGACAAGACACAGGAGAGAATAAGACAGCAGATCGCAGCACAGGAGGCCGTTGTCCAGAAATATGTCGATAAGGTGAACCGGATAAGATCCTATAAATAGGATCCGGATCACTCTTTCTCAATAATTGTCATTTCATCCAAAAGATAACCTGCACCCGCAAACTTATCGATGATAAAGAGGGCATAGCGGATATCTATGCTTATGTTACGGCTCTGTTCGGGATTGAACGCCAGGTCGCTTGCAACTCCTTCCCAGGCTCTGTCGAAGTTAACCCCTATCAGATGACCGTCGGCATTGATAACCGGACTGCCGGAATTACCACCGGTGGTATGATTGCTGGCAATGAAACAAACCGGCACCTCCCCATCCTGTGTATATCTCCCAAAATCCCTGTCTCTGTAAAGCTGCCTAAGCTTCTCAGGCACATCGTAATCGTAGATTTCAGGATTATCCTTCTCCATAATTCCTTTCAGTGTTGTAAAGTGCCTGTGATAAACGGCATCCCTCGAGTAATATCCCTGCACCGAGCCGTATGCCACTCTCAGTGTGGAGTTTGCGTCGGGATAGAAAAGCCTTCCCTTCTCAAACTCCATCTGTGCAGTCATATATTCCTTGTTAAGTTTTTGTATTTCTGCGTTTAACCTGTTCAGCACAGGCCTCAGGCGCTCATCCGTAAGTCTTAGGGCACCTGTTGCGAGATTAAAGAACGGATCCATTCGAAGCTTTTTTACACTGCTCCTGCCGAACCCATCAATAAACCGGGTATACGCTGATTCATCCGCGAAGATTGTCTTTGAGTAGAGTGCTCCGGCAATGGATGCAAAATCGCCCCTGCAGGAATTCCTGAGCTTAACATATTCAGGTATAAGCCACTCAGGAGCAATATTTTCTCCATACATCGTCATCATGGCTGCAAACAACTTCATGTCAGTCTCCCTGTTATAATCCTTAAAGAAATTCCTGCCTGAATTCTTAAGGTACTCCTTGAGTGAAATGATTTTCTCAGGTTCAGCACCTGCCTCATAAAGACTGACAAGGGAAGTAATGCTCCTTGCCAGGCTCACTGCTTCAACACCGCGGGCAAAGAAAACATCATTCGTATAGTTGTTTACCAGGTTGTAATCCCTTAATTCCGAGTAAAGCTCCCTGTACCGGGGCAATATATGTCCAAAGCGAGCCATACGGTCAGCATCAGAATTGATCCACTCAGTGATACGTTTCTCATAATCCTGCTTCTTTCCGATAGTTCCCATCCTTTCAAGTCCCTGATTCTCTCCTATCCACCTCTTCCATGAATTTGCCACGCCTGACTTCTTGGCAGAATACTGGATCCTTATCAGGGGATCGCTGTTCATCGCTTCCTCCATTATTTCGATCTTGGCTGTGCGCAGATCTATCATTTGGGGGTTTATATGGTTCTTTAACATATCAATGTGGTATGAAGGAACATACTGGGATGTGGACCCGGGGTACCCGAAAACCATTGTGAAATCACCCTCCTGTACACCTTTCATCGATATCGGAAAGTAATGGAGAGGCTTGTAGGGAACGTTCCCCTTTGAATAGGGTGCCGGTTTGTTGTCGCTGCCTGCATAAACCCGGAATAAGGAGAAATCGCCTGTATGACGGGGCCAAATCCAGTTATCTGTTTCTCCCCCGAACTTCCCTATTGATGAAGGCGGTGCACCCACAAGCCTTACATCGCTGTATGTTTCATAAACAAACAGGAAATACTGGTTGCCCATATAGAATGGCCTGACAACAGCCGTGTAATTTGTCCCCTTAATCGCTTCCGCTCTTATCCCGGCTATGTTGCTGTCGATAATCTTATCGGCTTCACCCTGGCCCTGTCCGGTACCCTTCAGAACCCTGTCGGTAACATCCTCCATTCTTTTCAGGAAGGTTACCGTAAGTCCCGGATTCGGCAGTTCCTCCTCCCGCGACATTGCCCAGAAACCGTTTGTGAGATAATCGTTCTCGAGTGTTGAGTGCGACTGTATCTGACCATATCCGCAATGATGATTGGTTATGAGCAGGCCTTCGGGAGAGATGAGTTCACCTGTACACCCCCCGCCGAAGATAACAATTGCATCCTTCATACAGGCCCTGTTAACGCTGTAAATATCTTCTGCAGTGAGTTTAAATCCCTTCTCCTGCATGATTTTGATATTGTACTTCTCTATCAGCATCGGGATCCACATCCCTTCATCCGCCCTCATCAGCGGGGCTGTCAGCAGCGTCAGTATTAAGCTTAATGTCAATAATTTATTTCTCATATTTCATTTTTTCAATTAGCATTCAGCGGTTCTTTAATTTTATCTTGTGACTTTTATCTTTT
>CAYRQY010000216.1:0-2439 GCA_964426435.1 uncultured Rikenellaceae bacterium
CAGGAATCATATACCTTTTGGAGAAGCGCAGTTTCCACATCTGTGGGATTATGCCGACGGAATTGACACCCTTGATTTTCTTTTAAAAAAAAATCACCCGGGGACATCGTAAAATAAAAAATACTATATTGCAGCCGTCGAATTAATAAAGGATATGGTTTACAGATTTGTAGTGTTATCAGATGAAGATGAGTCTTTTGTGAGGGAGTTCGAGTTCCTGGATTCTCATACTTTGATGGATTTTCACAATATACTCCAGGATGAACTGGAGTTTGACAAATCCCAGATGGCTTCATTCTATCTGGCCACCGATACCTGGGAAAAAGAGGAGGAATTCACGCTGTTTGATATGGGTACGGGTTCATCAACTATGGAGGTGGCAGTTCTTGATGAGATTATCTTCCGCAAAAACCAGAAACTCCTCTATGTTTTCGATTTCTTCAATGAGAGAGGCCTCTTTGTTGAGTTCACCGGTGAAGCCCCCGAAATTGATGGCCGGGAATACCCGGCATGCACCAATTCAAAGGGAGTTCCGCCAAAACAGGTAGTGTTCGGCAGTTCGTCGCGCAAGCTCTACAATAATATTGTCGTTGCCGACGACGATGATGATGACGATGAACCTGATGTTGACGATCTTTTCCTTAACGGGGATGATGAAGATACCCTCCCTGATTTCGAGAACATTGACGGCCTGAACGAGGAGGAAGAGTAGCTTCCCCTGGTCCGGCATCTCATGAAAAATCTTCTTATAGTCCTTCTTGGTCCGACCGGAGTTGGAAAAACGGATCTCTCTGTTGAGATTGCCGGTCATTTCGGGTGCGAGATTATATCGGCCGACTCGCGTCAGTTCTTCAGGGATATGAAGATTGGCACCGCCGCACCTGAGGAGAACCAGCTCTCGGCTGTGCGGCATCATTTTGTAAGATTCCTGCCTGTAACGGAGTATTACAGCGCTAGCCTTTTCGAAAGGGATGCACTTCTTCTTCTTGATCAGCTCTTCAGATCTCACAACAGTGCCTTGCTCACCGGCGGATCGGGAATGTACATCGATGCTGTTTGCAGCGGGATAGACGAGATCCCCGATCCCGATCCTGCAATCAGGCAAAAGTATATCTCATTGTACCGTGAAGAGGGAATCGGCAGCCTGCGTATCGCTCTCAGAATACTTGATCCTGAATACTACGCTAAGGCAGACCTGAAGAATCCAAAAAGGATTATGAGGGCTCTGGAGGTTTGCGAAACAACCGGCCGGTCATACTCTTCATTTCTTACAAACAAAAAAGCTGCGAGGGAGTTCGGGATTGTGAAGATAGGTCTCCGGAGGCCCAGGAGTGAGCTTTATGAGAGGATTGACAGGCGGGTTGACAGGATGATCGGGGCAGGCCTTGAGGAGGAAGCAAGGGGACTCTTTGATATGAGGCATCTGAACGCCCTTAATTGTGTGGGTTACAATGAATTCTTCGACTACTTCGAAGGAAAGATAACCAGGGAAAAGGCTGTTGAACTCATTAAACGAAACAGCCGCAGATATGCCAAGAGACAGATTACCTGGTGGAACAGGGATAAAGAGATCAGGTGGTTTCACCCCGATGAATTAAGTGAGATATTAGCTTACCTTGAGAATTCCCTGCCCGTGGATGGAAGTGGCTGATGCGAGATATCAGCCCGGTTTTCAGGGCTGAATTTAAAACATTACCTTAGTAAAGCTTCTTGAGTCTTCTTATTGTCTCTGCGGGATCATCCGAGCTGAATATTGAATTCCCTGCCACGAGCACGTTCACCCCTGCGGCTGTAAGCTCTGCAGCATTTGTCGTATCGACCCCTCCGTCGACCTGGATCAGAACATTACAGCCTTTATCCAGGATCATTGCACTCAGTTCCCGTATTTTGCTGAAGCTCTCGCTTATAAAAGTCTGGCCTCCGAACCCGGGGTTTACAGTCATTATAAGGACCATATCGATATATTGAAGGGTATTCTTCAGCAGCGACACCGGCGTGTGGGGATTGAGCGCCACTCCGGCCTTCATTCCCAGCTCACGTATCGCTGTAACGGTTCTCTGAAGGTGTACACATGCTTCATACTGAACCGTCAGTATATCGGCTCCTGCTTCCCGGAAGCGTGCAAGGTACCTGTCGGGATCAACGATCATCAGGTGTACGTCGAGTGGCTTCTCAGCGACCTTCTTCACATATTCGATAACCGGAAATCCGAAGGATATGTTTGGCACAAACACGCCATCCATGATATCGAGATGAATCCAGTCTGCAACACTTTTATTCACAATTCCCACATCTTTCGCCAGGTTACCGAAATCGGCAGCAAGAAGCGACGGAGAGACAAGATGGTCCATTTAAGATTATTTTGGCTAAAGATAGAAAACAAATTATTATCCCAGGTAGGTTTTCAGTATCCGGCATCTTGTCGTGAACTGGATTCTT
>CAYRQY010000216.1:2449-4798 GCA_964426435.1 uncultured Rikenellaceae bacterium
TCTTTTTATTGCCTTTTCCTTTATCTGTCTTACCCGTTCGCGGGTAAGCGCGAGCTCCTCACCAATCTCCTCGAGTGTAAAGGGATGCTTCATTCCAAGACCGAAATAGAGTTTCAGCACTTTGGCCTCCCTGGGAGACAGGGAACAGAGGGCTCTCTCTATCTCATATGCTAATGATTCCCTGATAAGGTTCCTGTCGGGGCTCGGGGTGTCGGGATTCTGCATGACATCATACATGTTATTATCCTCTTCCGAGCTGATCGGTGCGTCCATACTCACTGTCCGGCCGTTGGTCTTCAGGGCATCTTTCACATCTTCGGGGAATATCTCAAGCAGTTCGGCAATCTCCTGAGATGAGGGTTCTCTTTCAAACTCCTGCTCGAGCCTGGCGAATGCCTTGTTAATACGATTTATCGAACCGATCTTGTTGACGGGCAGGCGCACTATCCTTGCCTGCTCCGCGAGCGCCTGGAGAATTGCCTGGCGGATCCACCAGACAGCGTATGAAATGAATTTGAATCCCCTTGTCTCGTCGAAACGCTGGGCAGCCTTCATAAGTCCAAGGTTGCCTTCGTTGATAAGGTCCGGAAGCCCGATCCCCTGGTTCTGGTATTGCTTGGCAACTGAAACGACAAACCGCAGGTTGGCATTAACAAGAGTGCGCAAAGCCTCTGAATCTCCGGCTCTTATCCTGCGGGCAAGCATTACTTCGTCTTCGGGGGTAATAAGATCCACCCGGCCTATTTCCTGGAGATATTTGTCCAGCGATGGGGTGTCGCGGTTAGTAACCTGTTTTGTTATCTTTAGCTGACGCATCTACAGGTTTTCTTAGGTTAGTACGAATAGGCCGGGTCAAGACTACAATTTTAATAAAAAAAAGCGCTCATCCGACATGTTAATAAGATTTTTTTTTGATTTGTTGTATTATTTGATTATATTGCAGGTTGAGTCCAATATGTTTTGATTTTCAAATTTTTGATCTATTTGGTGCCTCCCGAAGCATTTTTTAGTGAACATAGTATATTTTATTTGTAATTTTATTTAATATTGCATCGGTTTTCGGATATGTGAAACTGATGTTGCATTTCCAACCGGTACACCGTCAATTCCCGGCCCGTATTTCCAAGAATAATAAATAAGACCTCATTATTACCATAAATCATGTATGACATTCTTGAATTGAGCAAGAAGCTTCTCCCCGAACTGAAGGAGATTGCCAAAGAACTTAAAATTAAACGGACAGAATCTTTGAAGAAGCAGGATCTGATCTATAAAATCCTTGACCAGCAGGCTATTGAAGCCACTGAGAAGAAGATGGCACGCAAGCCGGAAGGCGACAGCCAGGGACGAAACACCGGCCAGAGAAGGGGTAAACGCCCGCGAATGGTAAAACCCGGAAGTCCCAGGCCGCGTGAATCGGTAATGACTGTTGCGCCCGGTGAAATAAACCGTCCCGAAAAAAGGCAGCCTGAAAGGACCGGACAAAAGGAGATCCCCGAAAGAAAAGAGATGCCTCAAAGAAAGGAGATGCCTCAAAGACCGGAGATGCCTCAAAGACCGGAGATGCCTCAAAGAAAGGAAGAGAGGACAGATCATTATAAAAGCGACACGAGGACAAGGGAAGAAAAGAGACCTCCGGTATGGAAGAAGGATAAGCAACACTTCGATAAAAGACCCAGGGATACGCGACAGGCTGAGCTGTTCCCGGAAAAAAATGATGTTCCGGAAAAGAAACATGAACCGGATACAGTTTTAGCACCTGAAAATGATGCATTGCCACCTGAGGCTATCACTCAACAGGAGGTGCCGGTCCCAGGAGATATAATAGTTGATCTTCCGCCAAGGGAAACCCCGCCTGAGGAGGCACCTGCCAGGGAGGAAAAGAAGGAAAAGGCCTACGATTTTGAAGGCATAATCTATAATACCGGAGTTCTTGAGATAATGCCCGACGGATATGGATTCCTGAGATCGGCCGACTACAACTATCTCAACTCGCCCGACGACATTTACGTTTCGCAGTCGCAGATCAAACTCTTCGGTCTCAAGACAGGCGATACCATCAAGGGAACCATACGTCCCCCGAAGGAGGGAGAGAAGTACTTTCCCCTGATAAAGGTTGATGAGATTAACGGAAGAAGCCCCGACTATATAAGGGACAGGGTTCCCTTCGACTTTCTAACCCCCCTCTTCCCCAACGAGAAATTCACCCTCTGCCAGCCGGGAGAAGGATCCCTCTCCGTAAGGGTGATAGACATGTTCACACCACTCGGCAAAGGCCAGAGGGGTCTTATTGTCGCACAGCCTAAAACAGGTAAAACGGTATTGCTGAAGGAAATTGACAATGCCATT
>CAYRQY010000217.1:0-4705 GCA_964426435.1 uncultured Rikenellaceae bacterium
TCACTTATTACAAATGTTGGTTTCAAGCATACATTGAGTCGTATCAATATGACAGCTATTTATTTCGGCTACTCCTACGATTTCACCCTTGCTGAAATACAGAGAGTAACCCTGGGCAGCCATGAACTTTTAATCGCATTCAAGACAGGAGAAAGTGCAAAAAGATTCAGGTGGTCTGACCGGTACTAAAATAATGAGAGAGGATACTACCGTGAATAAGGAGAAAGATAAAGTGATAGTAATCTTGTATTATGGTATGATTTTATTTCACCTGGACTCTCTCCATTTGCAGTTATCTTGTCGCTGATAACCTGAATATAATAATCCCCCGGTTCCGGGAAAAAGAAAGTGGCTATTTTCAAATCAGCCCTGTAATAGGGGTGGTTTACTTCAGATGAATTACGTATTATTCTATTGTCCTCCGGCTTCAGGTCGATCTGGGTATCCTGCAGGTTAACCTTAACAGATCTCACAAAACTAAAATCCGTGGTATCGGTAGTGGCGCTCGACAACCATATGGTGTAACGTCCTGTATTCGGTATAGCTACACTCCATTCCGCAGTGTTTGATGAGGGATCATCCAGATTACTGTAGCATACGGCATTTTCCAGTGGCAGGGTTAATGTCCCGTCCGGCTGCACCACTGCACTGCCCGAACCATTGATTCCTTTTCTGTCAGTTTTTGAGCCGCACGACCATACTGCCATTACAGCTAAAAAAATAAGTAAAATTAGGTTTGTTTTCATCTGTAGATTCTTCACTTAATCAATTGATTGAAATAATATTTACATCTTCGTAAAAATATATATTTACTTCGTCACCGACAAACAGCAAACCTTCATTAAATGGCATAATGAGCTATGATCAGGCAGTCTTTGTCTATGCTATTCCGATGCTTGTTTACTCCTTCCTTCCATTTAACCTTTCACCATATATGTTCGTCAAAAAGTAGCCTGAATTGATATACCTGAACGACCGGATCAGCAATATCCCAAAGGCTGTACGACCTAACACCTTACAGATCTGTCCTTTAAAAGAAGTGTAACATGAAATTCACATGATGTATCCTGCCAAGTGTTTTTTGACTAATGTTTCTACAGAATTGATAAATATTTTAGAAGAATCCAGGCGCCGGCTGAGGTATTTCGGTCTAGCTCCCGCCGGCGAGGCTCGGAATGCGGTTTGCCTTACAGCAGTATCCCGGCCAGGGAAGCAGAGATATACGAAGCCATCGTGCCGCAGAGCATTGCCTTGAAACCCAGTCTCGCCAGGTCCGCTTTTCTGTTGGGTATCATGGCGCCTATGCCTCCCAGCTGTATGGCGATGGAGCTGAAGTTTGCAAATCCGCAAAGAGCAAAGCTGGCTATAACTACCGATTTTGCACTCAGAACGCCCTGCTGTATCATGGGTGAAAGATCGCTGTAAGCCACGAATTCGTTGATAACCATCTTGGTCCCCATCAGCGACCCGACAGTAAGAGATTCTCCCGGAGGCACTCCCATTATGATGGCAAAAAGTGAGAAGAACGCACCGAACAGATCCTTCAGTCTCAGATTCTCAACGTCTATACCTATTCCCTCGAGAGAGACTCCGGTCCACGCCAGGAATATACCGAAATAACCAAGAAGGGCGTCAATAAGCGCAATCAGGGCAATCACCCCGATAAGCATTGCAATGACGTTTATGGATATCTTCATTCCGTCGGTAGCTCCGTGGGCAATTGCGTCCATGATGTTGGTATGCTCCTTCTTAACCTCGAGCTTCACGGTTCCCTTTGTCTCCGATTCTTTTGTTTCAGGGAACACGATCTTTGATATAACAAGTGCTCCCGGCGCCGCCATCAGACTTGCTGCAAGCAGATAGGATGCAGGAACACCCATTGAGATGTAAACAGCCATAACCCCCCCGGCTATACAGGCCATACTGCCGGTCATCGAAGCGAGCAGCTCCGACATAGTCATGCCAGAGAGATATGGCCTGATCATAATCTGAGCCTCAACCTGACCAACGAAAGCACTCGCAACATTCGACAGGGCCTCACTCCCGCTTACTCTCATCAGCCAGTGAACGAACCTGGCAATAAGTGCCACAATCCTCTGCATAAGCCCGACATGGTAAGCCATGGACACAAGCACACAGACAAAGATTATCGTCGGTAAAAGGACGAAGAGAAAAACACCGCTTTTAACAATCCCTTCCGGAATTATTTCCGTGATCTTAGTCAGATCCCCGAACACGAATAATCCACCCTCCTGCGAGAAATCAAGAAGCTTATTTATTGCTCTCCCGAGCCAGTAAAATATCTGCTGTCCCAACGGCACTTTAAGTATGAAGACAGCCAGGGCTAACTGCAGTCCCAGTCCTGTAAAAACAACCCGGTAATTGATCGCCCTGCGGTTGTTTGACCACAAATAAGCGAGACCCAGAAGAACGATGATTCCTATAATTCCGGTAAACCTTGCCATACTGAAATGCTGAAAGATTAGTTTTAGAGTACCCTCCAAACCTACATCTTTTTTTGATAAAAATCTACGACCTGAAGAAAAGAAATGCTATTGAATTATGGTCAGCTGACCGTTGCGGGGAATAGCCCTGAAGATTGTCCTGGCCTCTTCACCCGGCAGCCTGATACTAATAAAAGACTGGTATTCAGGGATCCTGAACATAATGATTCTTCTGAAGGATCTCCAGGTATTTCTCAACCGGTCATTCAGGTCAAATTTATAGAGAGAGAACCTGTCTCTGAATCCATCGACCTCCTCCTGACGTACAATTAACCTGATTCCCCTGTCGAGCTCCAGTATATAGCTTATTGGTTCAATGTATGACGTGTCGGGTATTATATCAGGTATATACTCTGAAGTATCCCTGGGAGCCTTTTTTACCATCAGAGGCTCCTTCCTTACAGTGGAATACTCCCTTATTATATTAAGCGGTCCGGAAAGATATTCCGTAACTGCCGGCACATCGCCCTTTCTCAGGATCCTGCTGGCTCTTATCCGGCTGATCTGTGCCGAATAAACTCTTACTCCGCTTATCTCAAGGCTTCCGGTACTGTCGCTAAGATTCACAACAAAATAAACCGAGTCTGTCGAGGCCATCGCCACTTTAGCACGGAGATGCTCTTTTTCCTTTACAAGTTTCAGATATTCAGGATCTGTTCTGATCCATTCACCAACCTTTAATCCTTCATTTCCGCTTTTCCCATATTCATTCCTGATCTCCGCAAGTTTCCTTTCAGGGCCTAACATTGACAAAACACCGTACCATAAAATCAGCAGAACAACAGCCGGAAGGAAGTATCTGAAGAATGGCCCCCGGAAAGAAACACGTTTCATTTGGTTTACTGTATGATTTGTTCTCATTGCCTTTCAGAAAATATATACCCTGGAACCAATGCTGAGAGTCCGGTATACGGCTTCAAGGTCCTCATCGTTAAGCCTGATGCAGCCATGCGTTACAGGCATTCCCAGGAACCTCTTGTAGATTGTGCCGTGTATAAGATATCCGTTTCCGATACTCAGCGCGTAATCTCCCAGTACTCCGTATTCCCATCTCGACGGATGGTTTGGCAGAGGAACGGGCACTCCTTCCTCAACGAATGCCCAATCGGGCTTCCGCCATACAGGTGAGACACTCTTTCCATGTATGGAGTACTTACCTTTGGGTGTTTTGAAAGTCCATTTTCTCTCTCCTTCCACCTCTAAAACTGTATAACTGCCCGAGCTGCAAAAGCCTTCCCTCACAAGCCTCCTGTTCCTGTACAGCATGAATCTGTTTTCCGTGGTGTTAATTACCATAAACGATTGCCCCGGAGTGAAGGAATTATACCTTCCTTTCAGATTTCTTATCTCTGCTCCCAAGAGACTGATTATCTTCTTATACTCTTTATCCTCAGCCGTATCCCTTAAAGTCTCGTTCAGCCTGGTTTTTCTGACCGGAGCAATCTCCTGCAAAGCAGGGATTGCATAAAGAAAAAGACAAATCATTACGACAGCCGTCAGGAGGTAAGCCAAAGGCCATATTCCCTGACGCGAATGCAAAATGATCTGACCTAAAGAAGATCCGGCATCCGGATTCCGGTCTTTCTCCTCAGTTTCAGAAGTAATATTGTATTCCGTCTCTTCCATCTGGTCAATACTCTCCAACCATTTCTTCCAGACTAACAGTTGACCCGACTATTACTACCGGAGTTCCAACCTTAAGCAGATTGTAAATTATATCCATTTCAGCATTTGTAAGGGCAATACAACCGTCAGTCCAGTCTGTTCCCCTGCCTCCGTTACCGTGAATTTCAATCAGGCCGCCGATTTGCGCCGATTTCGGCAGGGAACCGCTGGAGACAGCACGCCTGAACCTCTCTTTATCATCCTGGTTTGGATAATCGATCAGTAAAGCCTTATGGTACCTTGTCTCGGGCCTGTCGATCTTTTTTGTTATTCTGTAGAGACCTTCCGGTGTTGCCTTATCTCCCTGCAACCTTTTGTCGCCAACCCAGTTCACTCCAAGTTCGATGTTAAAGCGGTGCTTCATTACACCTTTATTATATAAGTAACACTTCCTTGCAAATTTGTCCACAACAACTGCATAATTTTTATCTCTGCGTGAGTCGCCGATAGTTTTTTTCACCCATCTCTCCCATTGCGGAAAATCCCTGAAATATTCATTCAGAGTCTCCATTGCAGCGTTGTATGAACCCAGCAGG
>CAYRQY010000218.1:0-4670 GCA_964426435.1 uncultured Rikenellaceae bacterium
GTGCATATCGATGACCCTGGCTGAAATACCTTCGTTCAGGAGCATCTTACCAGCCTGAAGGCAATGATATACTGTTTCACCGCAGCCTATAATGGTTAAGTCGTGGCCGTCAAGGAGGATATTTGCTTTACCGACAGTGAATGAACCATTTGTTTCATCATATACTTCAGGAACAGGCCCGCGTCCCATGCGAACATAGACCGGGTGACTGTACCTGATAAGTTCCTTTGTCATCAGCCTGGTCTGATGAATGTCGCATGGGAGAATGACCGTGAGGTTCGGCAGTGCACTCATAACCGCTATATCGTGCAGGCTCTGATGTGTTGCACCCAGTATCCCATAGCTTACTCCTCCGCTTACGCCAATAATCTTTACAGGTGCATTGGAGTAGGCAACATCAGTTTTAATCTGTTCGAGACTGCGGGCAGAATAGAGACAGGCAGGTCCGCAAACAAAAACTTTCTTGCCGCTTAGTGCCAGGCCTGCCGATACCCCGATACCGTTTTGTTCTGCAATGCCCAGTTCAATAAACTGCTCCGGTAATCTCTTTGCAAATTCTCCCAGAGTGACAGAACCTCTCGCGTCTGTAGTAACCACAACAATGTTTTTGTCAACTGTTGCCTCTGCGATCAGTGTTTCTGTAAATGCCTGACGGCATGGTAATTTATTGCTGATAGTCATATAATCCCTGAAGTATAGTGAGATATTCTGTTATCCAGCTCGCTTATTGCCAGCTGCAACTCTTCTTCGGTTGGTACTTTATGATGCCATTCCGCCTTGTCTTCAATGAATGAAACACCTTTTCCTTTAACCGTTCTGGCAATTATCATGGTCGGATATCCGTTTTCCGGAATTCTGTTAAGGAATGTATCAAGCAGTTCTTCGACTGAGTTGCCGTCAGTTTCCAGTACATTCCAGCCAAATGCCTGCCAGCGCTCGACAAGTCTTTCAAGCTTCATAACATTTTCTGTGTGACCGCTTATCTGAAGCCTGTTCCTGTCGGTTATTGCAATGAGGTTGCCGAGCCTGTAGTGACTTGCCGCCATGGCAGCTTCATAAACGGAACCTTCATTTTGTTCTCCGTCGCCCATAAGGACGTAGATTCGTTGTGGCGACTCATCCATCCTGGCTGCAATTGCCATTCCTGTACCCACGCTTAATCCATGCCCCAGGGCGCCTGTGTTTATTTCTATTCCAGGAACACTATTTACAGGGTGACCTGCCAGGGGGCTTTTGAATTTACCGTAAGTGGTCAGCCACTCTTTCGGAAAAAATCCCCTTTCAGCCAGCACACAGTACCAGGCCTCCACGCTATGCCCCTTACTCAAGATGAAACGGTCACGACCTGGCATTTGAGGTAATGCCGGATCAATATTCATTACATTGAAATAGAGAACAGTCAGTATATCAACTGCCGAGAGAGATCCTCCTGTATGCCCTGATTTAGCATTGAAAATAACCTGCAATACCTCTTTACGGATATTTTCAGCCCTGATTCTCAATAAGGAGATATCTCTTTTTGATGTGTTATTCATATATTAGCTTATCTCAGCAAAGGACAACTATTAACCTGAGGTTTTATCCGGGTCATGCCCTGGTTATTGAGATTGGAACCCCAAGCAGAAAGATAAATATTAAAAACGAATTAATATGATGTACAGATGAAAATCAGACAAGAAAAACAATTATGCAGAGTGGAATCCTAATGTTTTCAAAAATACTAACAATGAAAGAAAATCTATTGAAAACAGGATTCCAGATAAACAAAAAAGAATATTTAATTTTTATTAATGAATTGTAAAGAACCGGTTTGCGGATTATTGTTTACAACATATTTTTGTACTATTGAATGGGAGATTATGATAAACTTTCAATTGATCCCGAACTGATTCATTCCATTCCTGTAGTAGACGACATGACAACACGAAACTCAATATTTAAACAATAGTGAATTCAAAAGAGATATGAACAAAACAGAAGAACTGGCAAAAATGATCGACCATTCGATCCTGCACCCGACAATGACAGATGATGACCTGATGAGGGAATGTGAGGTTGCAAAAAAATACAACGTTGCATCAGTTTGCGTTAAACCCTATGCGGTGAAACAGGCCACGGAGATATTAAAAGGAACCGAGGTGCTTGTTGGTTGTGTTATCGGATTTCCTCATGGCAACAGCTCAACAGAAGTTAAGGTTTTTGAGGCCGAAATGGCATGCAGGGATGGCGCAGTTGAGATAGATATGGTCATCAATATCGGCAAGGCCCTGGGTGGCGACTGGGAATATGTTGAGAATGAGATCAAAGCTGTCACAGATGCCTGTCATCGCACTAAAGCGATCGTGAAGGTGATTTTTGAGACAGATTATGTAACAAAAAATGAAGATAAGATCCGCCTGTGCGGGATATGTACAAGGGCAGGTGCTGACTTCGTTAAAACATCCACCGGATACGGGTTCGTTAAGCAGGCGGATGGCAGTTATAATTACAGGGGAGCAACTGTTGAAGACATTGAACTGATGAGGAAGTATTCTGGTCCTGCGGTGCAGGTAAAATGCGCCGGGGGGGTGCGTACCCTCGAAGATCTGCTTAAGATGAAGGGTGCAGGTGCCACCCGCTCCGGGGCCACAGCCACTGCGGCAATGCTAGAAGAGGCGAAGAGACTCTTTGGCGAAGCATAGAGGATCATTATTTTTATATCTTTACCGGAAACAATAATTAGTCTGCATTAATAGATTTAGAATATGAGTGTAAATGCTTTTTTGGAAAAATACGGGCTCAGAGCCTCTGATGTTGATTTTCAGAAACTGGTTGATCTGATCACAGATGAAATGATAAACGGACTCGCAGGGAAGAATAGCACCCTGCGGATGATCCCCACCTATATTGAGGCTGATAATGAATTTCTCCACGAAGTGCCTGTCCTGGCCATTGACGCAGGAGGCACGAATTTCAGATCGGCAATGGTCAGGTTCAATAAGGAGGGAGAGCTTGAGATGACAGATATTGTAAATGGAAGGATGCCTGGACTGGACGGGGAGGTCTCAAAAGAGGAGTTCTTTCAGACACTTGCAGGATATATCAGACCGGTAGCAGAGAAATGCGACAGAATAGGATTCTGTTTCTCCTATCCGACAGAGATCCTGCCGGATAAGGATGGGATTCTTCTGCAGTTCTGCAAGGAGGTAAATGCTCCGGGGGTAATAGGGCAACTGATTGGAAAAAGTCTGCTCGAAACCCTCAGGATGCCGGAAAAGAAAATTGTTCTGCTGAATGATACGGTTGCAACTTTGCTGGCAGGCAAATCGGCTTCAGTCCATAAGACTTATGACTCCTTTATAGGCTTTATCCTTGGAACAGGCACCAACGCCTGTTATATCGAAAACAACAGGAATATCCTTAAGACACCCGGTCTCGATCCTTCCAAAAGCCAGATCATCAACATTGAATCCGGCAACCTTGGTAAGCACCAGCGCTCGGAACTTGATATCGCTTTCGATAATACAACCGCCAATCCGGGCAACTATGCATTTGAAAAAATGTACGCCGGAGGATACATTGGAAATCTTTGCCTGTATATATTGAAAAGGGCGGCCGGAGAGGATGTTTTTTCAAAGGAAACCGCCCGCCGTCTCCTTGAGTTACCGCAGCTCTCTTCAGGTGAAGCAAGCGAATTCGTAAGAACATCGGGAAAAGGAGAGGGAACGCTTGAAAATTGTTTTACCGGTGAAGAAGACAGGGAGAGATGTGTCGCCATAATTGACTGCATGATCGACCGGGCAGCAAGACTGGTTGCGGCAAACCTGGCTGCAGTTGTTCTCAAGACAGGAAAAGGGAAGTCGGAAGAACATCCTATCCTAATGACCATAGAGGGGACTGCATTCTATAAGCTGCACAGGCTGAAGGAGAGGTTTGAGGAGTATTTCGCCGGCTATCTGAACGGAGAACTGAAAAGATTCGTTGAATTTACGGAAGTTCCCCAGTCGAGCCTGGTCGGGGCTGCACTGGCAGCGTTAGTTGAATAAATATTAACCCAAAAATATAAGACCATGAAACCCGGATTTGTTAGCGCAATTCTGCCTGAACTGAGTTTTCAGGACATGATTGATTATGCAGCAGAGCTCAAATACAGGTGTATAGAGGTTTGCTGCTGGCCCCTGGGCAAGGCGGAAAGAAGATATGCCGGCGTAACACATATCGATGTTGATACGCTTGACGCCGAAGGTGCTGCCCTAATAAACAGCTATCTCCTTAATATGGGAGTGGAAATATCCGGACTCGGATACTACCCTAACCCCCTTGATCCGGATGAGGAGAAAAGCCATTTCTATGTGTCGCACATCAAAAAAGTGATCGATGCCTCAGCACTCCTGGGAGTTAATGAGATCAACACCTTTATCGGAAGGGACAAGAACAAATCGGTGGATGAAAACTTTGAAAGATTCCTGGCAGTCTGGAAGCCTCTGATAGCCTATGCCGAAGAGAGAAAAGTGAAGGTCGGTATCGAAAACTGTCCTATGATATTTACCAGTGACGAATGGCCCGGGGGTAACAACCTGGCAACTACACCTGTAATCTGGCGAAGAATGTTCACCGAGATCAGCAGTGACTATTTCGGACTCAATTACGATCCTTCCCACCTTCTGTGGCAGCACATGGATTACCTGAAG
>CAYRQY010000219.1:0-4613 GCA_964426435.1 uncultured Rikenellaceae bacterium
GATGTAGATCAGGATCTCCCTCCTGGTTTCATTTTCCCGGTGATCGCGGAGAAGGCCTATCCATGAAGTCAGCTCATCCACTGAACCATAAGCCTCAACACGAAGATGATGTTTGGGGATCCTCCTGCCTCCCGATAACGAAGTCGTTCCATCGTCACCTGTGCGTGTGTAGATTTTCATGAACAGAACAGAAATGTTAGAAATAGTCTTTGAACAAAAAGACCCTGTCAGGCCTTTACGTAATTCACATTAGCAATATCCAGTGCAACCTCACCGTCAAATAATTTTATGATACGGGCAGCATGCTTTGCAATATCCTCCTCGTGGGTCACTACTATAACAGTATTCCCTTCCCGATGGATATCGTCAAGAAGACCCATTATATCGAGAGCTGTCTTACTGTCGAGGTTGCCGGTGGGCTCATCGGCAAGGATAATGGCCGGATTGTTGACCAGGGCCCTTGCAATTGCCACGCGCTGACGCTGGCCTCCGGAAAGCTCATTTGGTTTGTGTGCCATCCTGTCTGCAAGACCCACATGAGTAAGTGTTTCAATGGCTTTTCTCTCCCTTTCTGCTTTAGGCACACCGGCATATATCAGCGGCAGTGTTACATTCTCCAGGGCGGTGTAGCGCGGCAAAAGGTTAAAAGTCTGGAAAATGAAACCTATTTCCTTATTCCTGATCTCGGCAAGGAGATCATCCTCCATCTTCGAAACATCAGTCCCGTTAAGCACATAGGAGCCGCTTGTAGGGGTGTCGAGGCATCCAAGAAGGTTCAGCAGGGTCGATTTGCCTGAGCCCGATGGTCCCATAATAGCTACGTATTCATTCTTCTCGATGTTGATGGTAACTGATCTCAGGGCCCGTACAATGATGGATCCAATCTGATAATTCTTAACAATATCTTGAATCTCAATAACTCTGTTTTTCATGGTGTTTGATTTGGATTTGCGAAAATAGATTAATTTAGTTAAATACGGAATTATAATATATTAATTTTTGTTAATACCTGACAGTGTAACTCAAATGGTCAAGACCCTTCCTGAAAAACAAGAACCCCATCCTGAAAATATCGACTGAAAGGGTTACTTTACCGATCCTCTTTACCTCCTCCCAGGCTGATTCCATTTCTGCCGATGAATGAATATCATCAATGACAATCACAGTCTGATCATCTGAGAAACCGGCAATCTCACCGCAGTATTTCACCAGCGGATCCTTTCTGTGGTTGCCGTCTATAAAAACCAGCCCGGGCGCCGGCATCTCATTTTTAAAGGCTGGCAGCACATCATCAAACGCTCCGCGATGCAGCCTTATATTGTTCAATCCGGCTTTCCGGAAACAGGCAGCAGCAATATCAGCAGCAGAACTGCACCCCTCCACTGTATGAACTGTCGCGTTCGTCGCCGCGGCCATATACATGGTGCTGATGCCGAAGGATGTTCCAAGCTCAAGAATGGCAGTTTTGCCAAACTCCGCCGAAAGGTTAGACAGGAGGATGCCATATTTCCGTGGTACTGATGAAGATCTTGCTATTTCGGATACTTTTCTCAAATTGGGCTTTCTCTTTTGCGCTCCCGAACCGAGGTCATTAACAGTAATTAACTCACGGGAAGAAATAAGTTCTTTTCTCAATGATTCAATAGTAAAGACAATGCCAGGATCGATTTTATTCCGGAATACTTCTGAAACAAGATGGAATACAAACGGGCTGTGGATACCGTGACCCTTGCGGTGGCGCGAAAAGAGGAAATATCTGACAAATGGCAGTATCCCTGAATAATTCATTAATGTATCTCCCGACTGTAATTAGGACAGGTTCACAAAAATAACTATTTTTCGGATACATTTTTTCCACTCCCCGGCTGATATGATAAAGGATTTTCTCGACACGGACATTACATACCTTACTGGTGTTGGCCCCAGGAGGGCTGAACTGATGGGCAGGGAGCTCGGAATAAAAACATACCGCGATCTCCTTTATTATTTCCCTTACAAGTATTTCGACCGGACCCGCTTTTACAAGGCAGCCGAGATAGATCCCGATTTCCCCTATGTGCAGGTTAAAGGGGTGATAAGGGGATACTATGCCGAGGGACACGGCTCTGGGAAACGGCTGGTGGCCGATTTCGGGGATGAGACAGCTACAATCAAGCTTATCTGGTTCAGGGGTTTGAAATGGATACCGGGAAATTATGTCCCGGGTGTCGAGTATGTAGTCTTTGGCAAACCAGGAGTCTTCAATGGTGTCATCAACATCATTCATCCCGAAATAGAAGCTGTGAGCAGGATCGATCAGAAGCTCCAGTCAGCACTGCAGGCTCAGTACAGCACCACGGAAAGCCTTAAGAGCAATTACATATCATCGAAAACCATAAGCAAGTTTGCCGGCACTGTACTGAAACAGATGAAGACAAGAATACCGGAGTCACTTCCGCAATGGCTTACTCAAAGGTACCGGCTGATGGAGCTCCATGACGCTCTCCATAAGATACACTTTCCGTCAGGTTACGACGAAATGGAGAGATCGAGGTACAGGTTCAAATTTGAAGAGCTGTTCTATATCCAGCTTAACCTGCTGAGATTCAAATCAAACAGGAACAGAAAACTGAAAGGCACTATCTTCCCCGGTATAGGCGACCTCTTCAACAATTTCTACTATAACAACCTTCCCTTTTCATTGACTGAGGCTCAGAAGAGAGTGATGAAGGAGATACGCCGCGACCTTGGATCGGGTAAACAGATGAACCGGCTCCTGCAGGGAGATGTCGGAAGCGGCAAGACTCTCGTTGCCCTAATGAGCATGCTGATAGCGGCCGGCAACGGCTGCCAGTCGTGCATTATGGCCCCCACAGAGATACTTGCGGGCCAGCATTTCAATACAATCAGCAAGTTACTTAGTGGCCTGGAGATTAAAGTGGAACTGCTGACCGGCTCCACCAGAAAAAGTCAGCGCAGGTCCATCGAGGAGGCCCTGACAAACGGATCGCTTAAGATTCTTATAGGAACGCATGCCCTTATTGAGGAAAATGTTCAGTTCAGCAATCTTGGACTTGTTATCATTGATGAACAGCACCGGTTTGGAGTGGCCCAAAGGGCAAGGCTATGGGAAAAGAACCCCAGTCCTCCCCATGTGCTGGTGATGACCGCCACACCCATACCCAGAACCCTGGCGATGACACTTTACGGCGATCTCGATGTGTCTGTTATTGACGAGCTCCCTCCCGGAAGAATCCCTGTAAGGACTATGCATTTCACCGATTCGGAGAGGAACAAGGTTTATGGATTTATCAGGAGCCAGATAGCCGAGGGCCGCCAGATCTTCATTGTCTATCCTCTTATTAAGGAATCTGAAAAGATGGACTATAAAGACCTGGAAGACGGATGGGATACCATAACAAGAGTATTTCCTGCCCCGAAATACTGTGTCAGCGTAGTTCATGGTAAGATGACGCCATCGGAGAAAGAGACATCAATGAAACTCTTCAAGGAGGGACATGCACACATTCTTGTGGCGACCACCGTGATCGAGGTAGGGGTCGATATTCCAAACGCCACCGTAATGGTAATAGAGAGTGCCGAAAGATTCGGCCTCTCCCAGCTTCACCAGCTCAGAGGAAGGGTCGGAAGGGGAGCCGATCAGTCTTATTGCATCCTGATGAGTTCCGACAAGCTGTCGAAAGAGGCCGCCAGGAGGATTGAGGTAATGATAAGCACCTCCGACGGTTTTGAGATAGCCGAGACCGATCTTCAGCTGAGAGGTCCGGGCGATATTGAAGGTACGATGCAGAGCGGCATCCCGTTTGACCTGAAGATAGCAGACCTGGGAAAGGACGGGCAGATTATGGAATATGTGAGAAGAATAGCAGAAGAGATAATCACTAACGATCCTCTGCTTGAGAAAGAGGAAAACAGTGTTCTGGGAACCGAACTCATAAGACTTTTCAGCACCAGGCAGTCGTGGAGCAATATAAGCTGACACCATAAACCCGGGTGGCAGCGAACTGAAATAACAGTAAAAAGTTAAAAAATGACAAAAAGCAGGCAATCTTAGCAGAGGAATACTAAATTTGTCCGCTGCATTTTTACCTTTAAGAAAATGGGAAGAATGGGTAACAGAGCATCAGTCCGGCACACCGGCAGAGTGGAAAAGGTGGATCCCGGTTCCGTTACGGTTAAGATTGTATCGGGAGCTGCCTGTTCAGGCTGTCATGCAGAAGGATATTGTTCGCTCGTCGGCAATGTGGAAAAGGAGGTTCTGGTAAAAGGCAGCTTTGCCGTTACCCCGGGGGAAACTGTTACTGTGATGATGGAACAGTCGACCGGGTACAGTGCTGTGGCAATAGGCTATATCATACCATTCATACTGCTTGTAACCAGCCTGATACTCTTAATTGCACTTTCGGTGCCCGAGGGTTATGCAGGATTGATATCCATCGGGGTGGTTGTGGCTTATTATCTTATGATCTATTTTTTCAGAAACAGGATTGACAGGAAATTTATATTTACGATAAAGAAATAATTAATGAACTCAGTTATTCCACTGACAATAATCAGCTTAAGTGCAATAGCCTGCCTGGCGGCTGTTATTCTCTATTTCATTGCTCAGAAAT
>CAYRQY010000220.1:0-4596 GCA_964426435.1 uncultured Rikenellaceae bacterium
TAGGCGATCGAAACGAAGTGGAGATTCCGCGATAGCGGAATAGATGATAGGCGATCGAAACGAAGTGGAGATTCCGCGGTAGCGGAATAGACGATAGATGATAGATGATAGATGATAGATGATAGATGATAGATGACAGGCGATAGATGATAGATGATAGATGATAGGCGAAGGATGGGCAAACAAAAGATATTATGATATACTATCAGGCAGGTTCGGAAAATACGGTTATAGGCCCGAATGATCTTGAATACGGGATCTATTCCGCATTAATTAAGATTGGCACCCGCCAGAAGGTGCTGATCATACCCCCCGATTTCACCAGGTTCCATTCGAGGGCCGGAGAAATTACCACCCTTATTTACAAATACTACAGGGAAAAAGTAAAAGATATCCTTCCAGCACTGGGAACTCATGCTCCCATGACAAGTGAGGAGCTTGCCGAAATGTTCAGGGAGGTTCCGCCTGAACTGTTCAGGATTCATGACTGGAGGAAGGATGTGTTGACCGTTGGAACGATACCCGGAGAATTCGTTTCAGAGATCACGGAGGGTGCGGTTGACTACGCCTGGCCGGCCCAGCTCAACAGGCTGGTTTACAGTGGTGGTCACGACCTGATAATTTCTGTCGGGCAGGTTGTCCCCCATGAGGTTGCAGGCATGGCCAATTACAATAAGAACCTGTTTGTAGGCACAGGCGGTACAGAGGGGATCAACAAAAGCCATTTCGTGGGTGCCGTTTACGGGATGGAACGAATGATGGGCAGGAGCGATACTCCTGTCAGGAAACTGCTCAACTATGCATCTTCGAAGTTTACGGCACATTTACCCGTTGTCTATGTTCATACCGTTATTGGACGCGACAATTCAGGCAAGCTTGTTATCAGGGGATTATATATAGGTGATGATGAGGAAGTCTTCAGGCTCGCCGCAGAACTCTCCCTGAAGGTAAATTTCACAGTCCTGGAAAAACCACTTGAGAAAGTTGTTGCATGGATGGATCCTGCTGAGTTTAAAAGCACCTGGCTGGCCAACAAGAGTATATACAGGACACGCATGGCAATGGCGGACAATGGCGAGCTTATTGTACTGGCTCCCGGGCTCAGGGAATTCGGCGAGGACAGGGAGATAGACAGGCTTATACGCAAGTACGGATATTGCGGCACACCGGCAACTCTCGAGTATCTCAGGGAGAACGAGGACCTCCGGAATAATCTGAGTGCAGCTGCCCACCTTATACATGGAAGCCCCGAAGGGAGATTCTCGATAACCTACTGTCCCGGGCATCTCACCAGGGAGGAAATAGAATCAGTGCATTTCAGCTATGCCGACCTTGATGAAATGATTAAAAGGTATAATCCTGAAAAGCTCAGTGACGGATTCAACACTCTGAATGACGGAGAAGAGATCTTCTATATCTCCAACCCAGCTCTTGGTTTATGGACCTCAAAAGAGCGGCTGGGGGTATGATCTGCTGGGGTATAATCGGGTGCGGCAAGGTCACTGAAGAAAAAAGCGGACCTGCTTTTAACAAGGTGAAGGACTCAAGGCGTGTTGCCGTTATGCGCAGGAATGCCGAACTGGCTGAAGATTACGCCATAAGACATAATGTGCCGAAATTCTACAACGATGCCGATGCACTTATAAACGATCCTGATATAAACGCTGTCTATATCGCAACACCCCCCGGCAGTCACCGCGAGTATGCAATAAAAGTGCTTGAGGCAGGAAAACCTGTCTATATAGAAAAACCGATGGCGCTTAACTACCGGGAGTGCCTCGAAATTAACCTGACTGCCGAAAAACATAATCTTCCTGTATTTGTAGCATACTACAGGAGGAGTCTACCCGGGTTCCTGCTGATAAAAGATCTTATAGGGAAGGGGGAGATTGGAAAAGTAAGATTTGCAGAGATCATTTTATTCAAGACTCCCTCTGAAGCCGAAAGAGCAGGGAAACCAACATGGCATGTTTTTCCGGAGATCTCAGGGGGAGGTCATTTCTTCGATCTGGCCTGCCACCAGCTCGATTACTTTGACTATCTTTTTGGCCCCGTCAGTAAGATCTCCTCAACTGTTCTCAACCAGGCAGGACTCTATGAGGCTGAAGACTTTGTTTCAGCTTCATTTATATTCCCCGGGAACATAGCAGTAACCGGAAACTGGTGTTTCACGGTTTCGCAGGGAGCGGCAAGAGACTCTGTTTCAATCTACGGGGAAAAGGGTGTTATCAGAACATCCACTTTCAGCTTTGAACCCATCGTGGTAGAAAATGAAAACGGAAGGAAAGAGTATATCAACGAGAGGCCTGAGAATATCCAGTTTTATCTTATAGAGCAGATAGTTAATGCTTTATCAGGAAAAGGAGACGTTGTAAGTACTGGCATCTCGGCTGCAAGAACAAGCAGGGTGATGGATGAGGTTGTGGCAGATTATTACAGGCAGAAGTCCGAAGACAGAAGTCCGAAGTCCGAAGACTGAAGATAGAAGATAGAAGATAGAAGATAGAAGATTAGGATCTGCCGGTTGGCGGTGACGCATTTCTGCGAAAGCGGAACAGAAAACGGAATAAAAAAACGATTGCTAATACATGAATAAAGAATAATAGAAGCTATGGAAAAACTTTCAGACATTGGGTTGATTGGACTGGCAGTTATGGGTGAGAATCTTGTACTCAACATGGAGAGCAAGGGATTCCGGGTTTCAGTCTACAACCGCACTACCAGTAAGGTTGATGATTTTCTTGCCGGCAGGGCAAAGGGAAAAAATATCGTCGGGGCTCACTCGGTAGAGGAGTTTGTAAGGTCGCTGGCACGGCCCAGAAAAGTTATGATAATGGTAAAGGCTGGCAGTGCTGTTGATGATATGATCAGCACCCTGATTCCACACCTCGACAAGGGTGATATTATCATCGACGGCGGGAATACACACTTCCCTGACACAAACAGGAGGACAGCCTTTGTTGAGGACAAGCAAATGCTGTATATAGGCACCGGTGTATCAGGCGGTGAGGAGGGGGCCCTTCTGGGTCCCTCGATAATGCCAGGAGGATCGAAGGCGGCCTGGCCGGCGGTAAAGCCAATATTCCAGGCAATTGCCGCAAAGGTCGACGATGGTTCTCCGTGCTGTGACTGGGTTGGGGAGAATGGTGCCGGGCATTTCGTAAAGATGGTCCATAACGGAATTGAGTATGGTGACATGCAGCTAATCTGTGAAGCCTACCAGATAATGAAAGATCTGCTGAAGATGACTGCAGACGAGATGCACATCGTTTTCAGAGAATGGAATGAAGGTGAGCTTAACAGTTATCTCATTGAAATAACAAGGGATATACTTGCATACAGGGACGAAAAAGGCGAGCCTCTCGTTGAAAAGATCCTCGATACGGCCGGACAGAAGGGAACCGGTAAATGGACAGGTGTGGCTGCCCTTGATCTTGGCGTTCCACTTACTCTTATCGGTGAAGCCGTATTCTCAAGATGCATATCAGCGGTAAAGGATGAAAGGGTGACTGCATCAAAAATACTGAGGGGCCCCGAACCAAGTTTCACGGGGAAAAAAGAGAGTTTGCTGATCGATCTCAGGGAAGCCCTCTACGCATCCAAGATAGTCTCCTATGCACAGGGTTATTCCCTCATGAGAGCGGCTGCCGATGAATACAAGTGGGATCTGAACTATGGCGGAATAGCCCTTATGTGGAGGGGTGGATGCATAATCAGGTCGGTCTTCCTGGGCAAGATAAAAGAAGCTTTCGATAATAACCCGCTGATCACCAACCTTCTGCTAGATCCATTCTTCAGGGAGAAGATGGAAAAGGCACAGAAGGGCTGGAGGAACGTAGTATCCGTTGCTGCAGCAAACGGCATCCCCGTGCCCGCCATATCATCTGCCCTCGGCTACTTCGACGGTTATCGCTGCGGGAGGCTGCCGGCAAATCTCCTGCAGGCACAAAGAGACTATTTCGGTGCCCATACTTACGAAAGGACAGACAGGCCAAGGGGTGAGTTTTTCCATACCAACTGGACAGGACGGGGAGGGACGACGGCATCAAGCACATATAATGTATAATTGATATGAAATGGACACTGACTTTTTTCCTGGCATTTCTTTTTGCTTCATACTCATGCAGGAATGCAGGTGATATTACAACCCTGAAGCTGGCACATGGTCTTGACCTTACTCATCCGGTGCATAAGGGAATGGTTTATATGGCCGAACGGTGTGAAGAGATTTCCGGCGGCAAGCTCAGACTGCAGATATATCCATCAGGACAGCTGGGCAGTGAGCAACAATGTCTTGAGCTACTGCAGATTGGCAGCCTTGCCTTGACAAAAGTCTCATCGTCTGTCCTGGAGAGTTTCACTGACAACTTCAGGGTGCTTGGCCTTCCCTATATCTTCAAATCAGCTGAACATGCATTCAGGGTTCTGGATGGTCCTATCGGGAAAGAGCTTCTGGCTTCCTCGGAACCATTCCTCATAAAGGGGCTTTGCTTCTACGATGCGGGGAGCAGAAGCTTTTACACACTTAATAAGCCTGTCAATCATCCCGACGATCTCAACGGGCTCAAGATACGTGTACAGAAAAGCATAGTGGCC
>CAYRQY010000221.1:0-4596 GCA_964426435.1 uncultured Rikenellaceae bacterium
AGCAGAGGATAAAACCGCTGTCGTCACTCTCCATCATCAGGTCGAAGATGGCCAGGTCGGGCCTGAACCGGGAAATTATCGATTCGGCTTCAGCCTGGCTCTCTGCCTTTAATGTTTTGTAACCGGCTTTCCCGAGTGCAAACAGGGTCTGAAAGAGATAATCGGGATCATCATCAACGACCAGTATGGTAAAATCACTCTTTTTCATAATCTTATTCGTTTATTCTTTTCTGCGGGGCAGAACTATCCTGAATTGTGTTCCTGTCGGCCCCATTGAAGGATCATCATTTGATTCAACGGTAATATTGCCCTTGTGCATTTTGACTATGCCATATGCGGTTGCCAGTCCCAGCCCGGTCCCCTGCCCTATCCCCTTGGTGGTAAAGAATGGTTCGAATATTTTGGCGCGGTCCTCTATCCTGATCCCGGTTCCGGTATCGCTTACTGAGATTGAAACATCACCTATGGTATCTTCGAGGCAGATATTTATGGTTCCGCCTCCGGGCATGGCGTCTATTGCATTCTTAACCAAATTGGTAACAACCTGTGTCATCTGCTCCGGGTCGAACATTGCCTCGGGGTTGGAAGTCCTGTCAGATATGCTGATACTAACGTTCTCAGGAGCAATTATGCTTTCAAGGCTGTGACTTACAAGCTCCTTAACACTGATAAGCTGATGGTTTACCTGGTTTTTCCTGGCAAAGTTAAGCAGACCGGCAACTATCTTCTTGCATCTTCCCGCCTGCTCGACAATAAGCTTGAGGTCTTCCCTTACCGGGTCTCCTGTCTCACTCTCCTCAAGGAGTATGTTGCTGTACATGATAACAACACCCAGCGGATTATTAAGCTCGTGAGCTATCCCTGCCGAGAGCTGTCCCATATGTGCAAGTTTCTCAGACTGCTTAAGCGCCTGCTTCATCGATATCAGTTTCTCGTTGGTGAGTGCAAGGTCGTTCACCGACCTGTGGAGTGTCTCGATGGTATAGGGCAGGCACATTTCGATCTCTGCAAGACCTTTTGTGATGGCAATTGCATGTTCAATACAGGTTTCATATCCGCAGGCACCACAGTTGAGATGATCCTTGTCGGTTATTTTTCCCATTGAAACAAGCACCCTGTTTACTTCCTCCTCATCTGTGTGCTCTATCCTGTGATCCTCAGGCTTATGCCTGAAAGAGAGGTCGAGACCTGCATAGTAATTAAAATATTTCTGCCATTCCCCGTGATCAATATTTTTCATTTTATATGAAGCATACCTGCTTACCTGGGCTCTTCTGTTATACTGCTTACCGTTTTTTGACAGTCCGGGACCCATAATGCATCCCTCACAGCAGAGCAGTTCCATATGCTGGTTTTTTATCAGTCCGGCTTCGAACTCCTTGAGTGCACTCTGGAAATCGGTCCTCCCCTCCGCAGCAATTATATTGCCGGTTATGGCATCGTCGTTAATGTTGGCTGTCTGAAGCAGGCCCCGTGTGACCGGGAAGATGGCACCCCTTCCTCCTGCCGGTGGATCAAAGTCAGATGGAACAATGCTGTCGGGCGATATATTCTTCGACATGAACATATCCCTCAGTTCCGTAAAGGTAATGGCTTCATCTATCTCGCCGCTCTCTGCCTTCTTGGCAACACACGGACCAATAAACACTACCTGAGTTTCGCTGCCGTATTTCTCGCGGACCACCCTGCTCATGGCAACCATCGGCGAAACTATCGGAGCAAGATTATCGGCAAGCTCAGGGTGGTAGAATTTTATGTAGTTTACAATTGAGGGGCAATCGGATGAGATGTAGTACTGATCGCTCTCTTCCACTAGCTTCTTATACCTGTCGGCTACCAGGTCCGCCCCGAAGGAGACCTCCGCAACATATTTGAATCCAAGCCTCCTTATCATTCCGATAAGAACACGATAATCGCCGATCTCCGGGAATTCCGCAGGAAAGCTCGGTGCAATGATTGCAGCAACATCCCTGCCCTCTTGGAGTAGCTTGAAGACCCTGTCGGTAGTATCGAGGAAAACTTTCGCACCCTGACTGCATACCTTCGTGCAATTGCCGCATGCAATACACCTCTCATCGATCACCTCCGCCTGTCCGCCGACGATACGGATAGCCTTTGCAGGGCACTCCCTCACGCATGTGTAGCAGGTGCGGCACAATTCCTTTATAGTGTATACAAGCATATTATAATGGGATGTTTATCATAGTAATACATTTCTCTTCTCAAAATGAGTGTGAAACAGTTTACGGTCTGAAGTCTGTTTGTTATCCTTTAACAGCTTCCCGTACAGATTAATTATTGCAGGTGATTTAGCCGGGAGAGTAACCGGCTCCATTTCGTCTGCCTGAAAAATTGTTTTAAGTCTGTTCTTTACCTCATCACCTGCTTCAGGGAAGGGTAATCCTGCCCCATTAACGCACCCTCCCGGGCAAACCATTACCTCGACCAGGTGATAATTCATTCCAGGTGTGCCTTCTGTCTTAAGCTTTTCAAGCCCTGTGAGGCCGTCCACCACCGCAGCCCTTATCTCAATGTCACCGGCCTTCATGGCTATCTCCCTGAAGTTACCCCCTCCGCGTATCTTTTTGAAGAGGTTGCCGTCGGGCTCTTTTCCTGTTTTGTTGTAATGCAGTAACCTCAGCACCGATTCTGTTATGCCGCCGCTGACTTCTGCAAGCAGCGCTGAAGAGCTTCTTCCGGCCAGGGGCTCGTCAAAATGCTCTTTGTCACTGCCTGAGGCATCTATCCCATAGAGCTTTATAAGTCTTGCCAGCTCCCTTACTGTAAGAACAGAGTCCACATCGCTGATCCCCTTCTTTGTCATGCCATCCCTTCTGGCTTCGAATTTCATTGCCATACAGGGAGTTACGGAAACAGAGTAGATCTCTTCCGGCTTCATTCCAAACCGGTCGGCCACAAGGGTTTTGACAAGCGCTCCTGTAATCTGCTGAGGCGATTTAACTGTTGAAAGCTTCGGGATCAGTTCAGGCATCGACTGTTCAGCATATTTTACCCATGCAGGGCATGCAGTTATATATAGCGGTCCCTCCTGCCCGCTGGTCAGCTTTTCGTTCAGCTGGTCAGCAATCTCAGTTATGCATATGTCGGCACCGGTGCCGGTTGAGAAGACCTGGTCAAAACCAATCTTTCTCAGGACCGAGTTGAGCACCCTGTCGAAGTCCTTGCTGTACTTCAATCCAAGTTCTTCTGCTATGCCTTCCGGCACGAGGGGTGAGTACTGTATTATCTTTTTGATGCCACTCTTGTTGAGGTACTCCTGTACTTCTGTGATGCTGTGTTTCTCGTGAAGTGCTCCTGTGGGGCATACCATAACGCACTGTCCGCAGTGAATGCAGCTTGAGAAGTTGAAATCCCTGTCCATTGCTGCTCCCACATGGGTGTTCCTCCCCTTGTTGATAAAATCGAGGGAGTTGGCTGTTACGATCTCTTCGCAGACCCTTACGCACCTGCCGCAAAGAATACATTTTGAAAGTTCCCTTACTATTGCGGGACTTGACTGGTCGAGTCTCAGTTTGATCTTCCGGCCCTTTATCCTTCTCTCCCTTATATTAAGCTCCTCGGCAAGGCGCTGCAGCTCACAGTTCAGGTTACGGTCGCAATAGAGACAATCGTCGGGGTGTGTTGAGAGAAGAAGCTCCACGATGGTCTTCCTTGCGCCCACAACTCTCGGTGAATGGGTTTTTATCTTCATCCACTCTTCCACCGGCTGAGAACAGGCTGTAACAAGCCTTTCACGCCCTTCGACCTCCACGACGCATATCCGGCAGGCACCTGTAGGGGTGAAGTCCTTCATCCTGCAGAGAGTCGGGATAATGATCCCGTTGCGGTTAAGCGCCGAGAGAATAGTCTCTCCCTTCTCTGCCCTGATCTTTTCGTTATTTACTGTTATGGTGAAAAGCATACTGGCTATTTGATCATTATTGCACTGAATTTACATACATCATAGCATATCCCGCAGCCAATACATTTCTCCTCCACGATAAAGAAAGGCTGCAGCCTTGTCCCGTATATGGCGTTGACCGGGCATTTTGCGGCACAGAGTGTGCATCCCGTGCATTTGTCAACGTCGATAACAAAGGTTCTCAGTCCCCTGCACATGTTGGCACGGCACACCTTGTCGAAGATGTGCTCTTCAAACTCCTCCCTGAAATGGGTAAGTGCACTTAGGAAAGGATTGGGGGCAGTCTGGCCCAGGCCGCAAAGCGAGGTGTCCTTCATTACGGAGGCGATGGTCTCGAGTTGCATAACCCCCTTGAATCGTTCGAGGGTTGTGCCTGAATCTTCACTTACCGGCTTCTTTATAACATTATCAAGTATTTCCAGCATCCTGCCTGTACCCTCACGGCACGGAATGCATTTGCCGCAGCTTTCGTTACGTATAAACTCCATGTAGTACCTTACCAGATCGACCATACAGGTGCTTTCGTCGATTATCACAAATCCGCCGGCTCCCATGCCGACACCTTTCTCCTTCATAGATTCATAGTCGACGGTAATATCCAGGTCATCAGGCCTGATGAAGAATCCTGAGGCTCCGCCAAGCTGAACAGCCCTCAACTCCTTCCCCTCCCTTAT
>CAYRQY010000222.1:0-4531 GCA_964426435.1 uncultured Rikenellaceae bacterium
GACGACTTGAAATTGATCGCCATCGATATCATCATCGAAAGCAGGTCTCTGTCGCGCTTCATGATTTCACTATAGCCCCTTTCTATCAGCTCGAACAGCTTGTCATTGCCTATTACTGCTGTTTTTATAAGCTCAGCAAGCCCTGAGAGGTATTCTTCCTCAGGCAGTGTATCAAGCATTGCGGGGTCACAGATAACGAACTCAGGCTGGAGGAATGTGCCTATAATGTTCTTTGTGTTACCCAGGTTAACACCATTCTTTCCCCCGGTGCTGGCATCGACCTGCGAAAGAAGCGTAGTTGAAACATAGGCACACCTTATTCCCCTCATGTAGACCGAAGCAAGGAATCCTGTTATGTCACAAACCACTCCTCCTCCGATCGCAAGCAGGTACCCGTTCCTGTCGATTCCTGCTCCCAGAAGCCTTGCAGCAAGATACTCAACAACTTCCAGGTTCTTGCTCGGCTCCCCAGGCTTTATATTGAAGACCGGGTAATGAGGAAACCTGTCCCCGTAGAGGCGAATCACGTTATCATCGCTTATTATGATCGCCTCATTTCCTGAAAGCAGAGTGGCTGCATTCTCCCACGATTCCCCCACCAGGATCTCGGACTTCCTGCCTGCCGTTTTTACTATTATTTTCTCCACCTGTGACTTTTCTTTTCGAGAGTTCCCTGTTTACTTATTAATCATGTTCCGGCAATAATACTTAAGGTATAACCTGAAATATTTCGTAAAGATAAAAAGTGTTACTTTACAAACACAATATTTTATCTAATTACCACATGACACTCAAGGAAAGATACCGGAGGACCATACAATACTTCCTCACCAGCATGCCGGTTGCAGAGACCGAACTGGTTTACAGTAATCCCTTTGAGCTGATTGTTGCAGTGATTCTGTCGGCCCAGTGCACCGATAAAAGGGTTAATATGATCGTGCCGGGGTTACTTGAAAAATATCCGGACCCTTTTTCGATGGCTAAGGCTGATCCCTCAGAAATCTTTCCCCACATCAGATCATGCTCCTATCCCAACAACAAGGCAAAGCATCTCGCAGGCATGGCGAGAACACTTGTTTCAGAGTTCGGAGGGGTTATGCCTTCCGAACCGTCGATGCTCATGCATCTGCCGGGGGTCGGGAGAAAGTCGGCAAATGTCATTGCATCAGTTCTTTTCAGAAAGCCCGTGATGGCTGTCGATACCCATGTGTTCAGGGTTTCGGGCAGAATAGGTCTTGTACGTAATGCAAAAACACCACTCCAGGCCGAGATGCAATTGTCGGCAAATATACCTGGGGAATTGATGCATCAGGCGCATCACTGGCTCATCCTTCACGGAAGGTATGTGTGCAGGGCTCGTAAACCCCTTTGCGAACGATGCGGCCTGCCGGAAGTATGCAGGTATTTTTCCGTTTTAAAAAGAAAGAAATAATCAGGATGCCTCTCCCAAAGCCCTTCCTGTGCGCAACACAGGTCTCTTGTTGATTACTTGACGCCGGCTAAAAAACTTATCATGAATTTTTCTATTTTTAGCGCATCATAACAAGAGGGCCGAATGGATTATAAGGAAAGATACGAGGAACTGCTTAAATCGCACCAAAATCTTGAGCAAGAGGCTGGTATGCTGCGTGCCAGGTACAGCACGCAAAATGAAGTGGCAAAAAATGTCTTCTTCAGCGCGTTCCATTCGGCATCCCAGCTGATGGCCATTACAAGATTCGGTTCCGATGAATTTGTTGATGTGAACAATTCCTTTATTAAGGAGCTTGGCTATGAAAGGGATGAAGTGACAGGCCGCAGACCGGAGGACCTTAATCTTTTCGCCGACATCAGCAGAAGCAACAAGTACCTCGGTTTTCTTTCCAGGTTTGAGGATGTTGAGGATTATACGATTACCCTCAGATGTAAAAACGGGGAGACAAAGACCTACCTTTTCACCTCCGAAAAGATTATTCTCGGTGAGGAGGCATTCCTGCTGACCATCTATAACGATCTGGGAAATCAGAAAAACAAACGAATCAGGGAAAGCCAGGGGACCATTCTGGAAGAGATATTCGAAACGGTAAGCAGCTACTTTGCACTATTCAGCTATTCGGAAGATAACAGGTTCTTTATTGTCGACCTTAATAACAGGGCAGAGGAGATCGAGTTTATTTCAAAGAATGAAGCGATAGGCAGATATTTGGATGAAACACCTCTGATAAACAGGTCCAAGCTGGTTGAACTGCTTCATCATGTCAGGATTACAGGCGATGCCCACAAGCTTGCCGCTTCACCTGCAGGCAACGATTCAGAGGGATATTACATGGGCTTCCGCCTTACCTCGGGCAATATTCTGATAACGTGGGAACCAGGGCAGCTTCAGAGGAAAAAGGAGAAAGCATACCTCGAACATCTCATCGACTCAAACCCGGTCGCTATAGGAATTACCGACCTGGAAGGAAGAATCACCATGGTAAACAAGGAGTTCTCAAGGCTCTTTGGATATTCGCGCGATGAAGCCCTGAAAAAACATGTTGATGACCTCATCGTACCTGACGATCTCAGGGAGGAAGCTCTGAGGATCAGTTCCCTGGCTTCCCAGAGCAGGGCAGAGATAAGGGAGACCATCAGGAGAGACAAGGAGGGCAACAGGATCTATGTTTCTGTAATCGCAACCTCCATTATCGTCAATAATGAGACTGTAGCCTATATAGGGATCTACAGGGACATTACCGCAGAGAGGAAGAACCAGCTTGTACAGGAGATATTGTACAATATTTCTTCGGCTGCCCTGAACCAGGCTGATATCAAGGATATTTATCCGATCATTGTAACAGAGCTGAGCAAAATATGGGATACAAATAACTTTTTTATAGCCCTCTACGACAGCAAGAGCGGGATGCTTTCCCTTCCCTTCTTTGCTGACGAAAAGGACCAGTTCGGTGAGATCCCTGCAAAAAACACCATAACAGGCTGGGTAATAAACAATAACAAATCTGTACTGCTCAGGGAGAACGACATAAAGGTGCTGGAGGACCAGGGCGAAATAGATCTTGTCGGAACACCCTGCAAAGTCTGGATGGGAGTCCCTCTCAGGGCTGACGACAGAATCATAGGTGTGATATGTCTTCAGGATTACCACAACGAAAATAAATTTACCCAGGAAGATCTGAACGTGCTGGAATTCATCTCAAACCAGGTGGCAATCGCCATCCAGAGGAGAAACATGCTCGACAATCTTATCGTGGCAAGACAGAGGGCAGAGGAGGCGGCCCAGTCGAAGCAGCAGTTCATGTCGACTATGAGCCACGAGATAAGGACACCCCTCAACGAGGTAATTGGTATAACCAACCTTCTTCTCCAGGGCAACCCAAGAGAAGACCAGATGGATTACATAAAAACACTCAGGTTCTCCGGAAATCATCTCCTTACACTGGTCAACGATGTACTCGATTATAATAAAATGGAGTCGGGGAAGATCGTTTTCGAACAGATCCCGTTCAGTCTTACTGACTTCCTGAACGACATAATGAGGTCCTACTCATTCAGGTCAAGGGCAAAAAACCTGGGATTCGACATTATCAAAGGCAACGATCTGCCGGAAAGCGTGATAGGTGATCCGATCCGTCTTAATCAGATTCTGTCGAACCTGCTTTCAAACGCCCTGAAGTTTACCAACCACGGGCAAATCACCGTAACCATCAGTGAACTGGAAAGATCACAATCGACTGCCAGGCTTGAATTTATTGTCAGCGATACGGGGATAGGGATACCAAGAGAGAGGCATTCGGAAATATTTGAGAGCTTCACCCAGGCTTCGGC
Source organism: uncultured Rikenellaceae bacterium (assembly GCA_964426435.1). GTDB lineage: Bacteria > Bacteroidota > Bacteroidia > Bacteroidales > VadinHA17 > LD21. Next base: position 3,805 of record CAYRQY010000222.1, read on the forward strand.
TGAAACCACACGCTACTATGGAGGTACCGGTCTTGGCCTGGCAATATGCAAGAAGCTGGTCGAGCTGCAGGGGGGAAGATTAAGCCTTGAGAGCGAGCCTGGCAAGGGTTCAATTTTCAGATTCTCCCTCTCTTTCGGAATAGCAGAAAGGTATAAGGAAAAGACACAGCCTGAACCCGTTGAATCCTACTCGGGCCTCGACGGCAAGAGGATCCTTGTAGCTGAAGACAATCGCATCAATTTCTTTGTGGCTAACAAGTTCCTCACCGGATGGGGGATACAGGTCACTCATGCGGAAAACGGCAAAACAGCCCTTGAAATACTCGAGAAGGAGACCTTCGACCTTATCATCATGGACCTTCATATGCCCGTGATGGACGGTATAGAGGCCACAAGGATAATCAGGAATTCGGTCAATCCTGCCATCAGGGATATCCCGATTGTCGCACTTACAGCTGCAATAATGTCGGAGAGCCACGATAAGATACAGGACCTCAACATCAACGACTATGTCCTGAAACCCTTCAAACCAAGGGATCTTTTTGACAAGATTGCCAGGAACATCAGGTAAACTGCTACTCCGCTGATCTACCTGATGCAGTTCCTGCTAATGTATTCGGTTGCCCTTTTTTCGCCAAGCCTGAAGGCTCTGCGGAAATCGAGGCATGCGTCATCTCTCCTTCCCGAATTAAGCAGGGAAATACCTTTGTTAAGCCATGCCTCCGGA
>CAYRQY010000223.1:0-4522 GCA_964426435.1 uncultured Rikenellaceae bacterium
CAGTGAATAACCGGCTTAATTGTCTTCCAGGTAACCCGATACTATTCTCTTGAGGCTTAGATAGGAATTCACCACCATCAGATCGCTGTTGTCGTCAATAACATTCTGGGGAGGATTGTAAAGAATACCGACCTCCGCCTTTCTGAGCATGGTAATGTCGTTGTATGAGTCGCCAATAGCTATTATCTTGTAATTGAGGCTTTGCAGGGCCTGAACCACATGCATCTTTGCTTCCGGCTGCCTCAGGTGGAAATCGGAGATATAACCCTCTTTATCAATGGTTAAATGGTGACAGAACAGGAAAGGCCATCCCATCTTCTCCAGCAGGGGATCGGCAAATTCCCTGAAGGTGTCGGAAACTACCAGCAGCTGAGCCCTCTTGTGCAGCCAGTTTATAAAGTCGAGGGCGCCCGGCATCAGTTCAAGAAGTGATATGACTTTCTGAATATCATTTATTGTAATGCCATGCTGGCGAAGAATCTCGAGCCTGCGTTTCATAAGGGCATTGTAATCAGCAATATCGCGGGTGGTCAGTTTAAGCTCATCTATCCCGGTCCACCTTGCAACATTTATCCATACCTCAGGTACCAGTACCCCCTCCAGATCGCAACAAACTATGTACATAAATCAGTGTTTAATTGTAGTTTTTCAGAATAAAATCTCTAAATATATCATATTTATTGTCAAGCATTATTATCTCCTCCTTCTCATCGAAAATCTTTTTCAGCCGGGGAGGCAGAGACGGAACAGTTCCGGTAAGGTTTTCAATTTCCTCCGTGAATTTCGCCGGATGCGCTGTTTCTAGAATAACATACCGGTTATTCTCTGATTTCTCCGGGTGACTGATCCTGATGTACTCCTGAACTCCCGCCCAGGCTACTGCTCCATGCGGTTCAAGCACTATTCCGCTCTGCTGATAACACCTCCTGATGGTATTTCTTGTTTCTTCATCTGAGATGCTTACAGCAAAAAGCTCACTTCTCATTCGCTCCATATCGGGCTCCCGTGAAACCTTTCCGTTCTGGTCCATATCGCCACCGTATAAAGCGATTATCCTCGGAAGATTGCCCGGATGGCCAACATTCATCGCACTAGATATGCAGTGAAGCGACGGGCTTATTTTTCTGTACATGCCGGTTTTAAGGTAAACCGGTACTTCATCGTTCGCATTTGTTGAAATGATGAACAGATCAGATGGCATACCCATCTCCCTGGCAATAAGGCCCCCGGTAAGATTTCCGAAATTGCCGGATGGAACACTGAAAACAACAGGTTCACCGGAAATTCCCGACAACCGCGACCATGCATAGAAGTAGTATACCGACTGGGGGAGAAGCCTTCCGATATTTATAGAGTTTGCCGAGGAAAGGGGAATATGCGACAGGAGGGGATCGGTAAATGCTCTCCGCACAAGATGCTGACAGTCGTCAAACTTGCCGCCGACGGCAAAAGCCTTCACGTTCCCCCTCAGGGTTGTCATCTGCTTCCTCTGAAGGGTTGTAATCTCATCCCTGGGATAAAGAATTAAAACATCAATATTATCCAGGCCATGGAATGCACTGGCAACGGCACTTCCCGTGTCGCCGCTGGTGGCTGTGAGGATCGTCACCTTTTTGTTTTCATCCGCCAGGAAAAACTGCATCATCCTGCCCATCATTCTGGCAGCGAAGTCTTTGAAAGAGGCAGTGGGCCGCTGGTCAAGCCTCAGGATATGACATTTCTTCCCGGCATCCTCTATGGGTATTTCGAAATCATATGCATTCTTGCAGATTTCCTTCAGGCACGATTCTTCTATCTCATCGCCAACCCAGTGCCTGAGAATGCTGTATGCGATCTCGTGATAATCCATGTGCCTGAAAGAATCAATCTCAGATCTGTCTGCGACAGGGATCTCAGACGGCATATATAGTCCGCCGTCAGGAGCCAGTCCTTTCAGAAGGGCTTCCCTGAATGACACCTCAGGTGATTTCAGATTTGTCGAATAGTATTTTATTGTTTTATGCACCTCTCCGGACTTTTTCATACATTTACCACCCTCATCAGGTCTGCGAAGAGCCCGGCAGCAGTAACTTCCGCACCCGCACCATATCCCTTTATAACCAGCGGCAACTCCCTGTAACGCTCTGAAGTGATAAGTATAATATTATTGCTCTCCTCCAGATCGAAGGCAGGATGATCCTGACCGACTTCAATAAGCTCGGTCCTTGCCTTCCCATGGTCCATTACAGCCAAATATCTCCATCTCCTGTTCTGACTCATCATCTCCAGGCGCCTCTGCTCGAATTCATTATCCAGTTCCCTGACTTTACTGAAGAAATCTTCAAGGTTACCCCCGAAACAATAATCAGGAAGTACCTTCGAAACATCAACATCTCCTGTTTCGATTTTATATCCGGCTTCCCGGGCGAGAATAAGTATCTTTCTTACCACATCCGTGCCATTGAGATCAATTCTCGGATCGGGCTCCGAGTAACCTTTGTCCCTGGCCATTCTGACTGCTTCGCTCATAGGAAGATCCGGCCCCAGGTTATTGAAGATGAAGTTAAGCGTACCTGACAGCACTGCCTCAATCTTAAGGATCCTGTCACCGCTCAGAACAAGGTCGCTTATTGTCCTGATAACAGGCAACCCTGCCCCGACGGTGGTTTCGAACATGAACCTGACCCCCCTGGAGTTCGCAACCGATTTCAACCTGTGGTAGTACTCGTACCCCGAGGAACAGGCTATCTTGTTTGCCGTGACAACAGAAACATAACTGGAGAGGATTTCTTCATAGATCCCGGCAACCTTCTCCTCGGCGCTGCAGTCTATGAACACGGAATTTCTAAGATTGAGCCTGGTCATCATTTGAACGAAGGATGATATATCTGCCCGCAGCCCGGCAGAATCAAGCCTTTCCGTATAATCATCAATCGTGAGGAGATTCTCACCCACCAGCATCTGCCTCGAATTGGTAACACCGGCCAGGTTTATCCTGAGCATATGCTCCTTCAAAAGAATATCCTGCTGCTGTTTCAGTTGTTTCATCAGTGCAGTTCCGACCAGACCTGTTCCGGCGATGAAGAGATAGATCTCCCTTACCTGCGAAAGAAAGAAACCGTCATGTATAGCGTTCAGTGCCTTTTTCAGGTCTTCGTTCCTGATAACGACAGAAATATTTAGCTCGGAAGAGCCCTGAGCCGTGGCAATGACATTAATGCCATTCCTGGCCAGCGCCTTGAAAAGCGTTGCTGAAATCCCGGGCGTCTTCCTCATCCTTTCACCAACGATGGCTATTATTGAGAGATCTTTCTCGATGATGACCCTGAGCTCGTTGCTGTAACGTATCTCTCTCTCAAACTCCCGGTTGATTGCTTCAGAAGCTATTGCAGTATCGGATGGACTGACGGCAAAAGTGATCGAGTATTCCGAGGAAGCCTGGGTTATCAGTACAATATTTACATTTCCATGTGCCAGGGCGCCGAAAAGCCGCATGGAGGTGCCTGAAACTCCTACCATTGCAGTACCCTGTATGGTTATCAGATCAATATGATCTATTGATGAGATGCCTTTTATCGGGCTGGCTGTGCTGTCTGATGATGCCGTACTGATAAGTGTTCCACCGGCAGAAGGATTCAGGGTGTTAAGCACCCTTATGGGTACCTGCTTTCTGTAAACGGGACGCAGGCTGGGAGTGTATATAACTTTGGCTCCGAAATGGGATAATTCAATTGCCTCGGAGTATGTCAGATTACCAATTGCGTATGCCTTCTCTACTTTCTTCGGATCTGCAGTCATAAAACCGTCAACGTCGGTCCATATCTCTAGCATCTCTGCATTGATGGCGGCCGCTATTATGGCTGCCGTATAATCCGATCCTCCCCGTCCCAGGGTTGTGGTTTCATTATCCGCAGTGCCGGCAATGAATCCGGGCACGAATACAAGAGTGTCGGCGCCGGTGATCGATTCCCGGACAAGCACATTTGATGCATCGAAGTTCACTCCTGCGTTGCCAAAATTCTTGTCGGTCCTTATTATCGAGCGGGCATCAATATAGAGGCTTTGATCAAACAGGTTGCTGATGATGTTTGAAGAAAGGATCTCTCCGAAGGCAAGAACCTGGTCCAGAGCCTGCCTGCTGAGCTCCCGCAGAAGGTAGATGCCGTTAAGGACCTCGCCAAGCTCACCGAAGAAGATATCAATTCCCGAAAGAATAAATTCTCTCCTCTCTTCATCCGACAACTCTGTAACAACGGCCCGGTGTCTTGCTGTCAGGTCGGACAGAAGCTGCCTGTAAACCTCATTCCGCCTCGATGCATGCTGACTTATCTGCTTTAACTGGTCTGTAACTCCCTGGAAAGCTGAAACAACTACAACACACGAACCGCGCTGCGATTCGATGATGCTCTTAACACCCCGTATCCTTTCGGCAGAACCTACCGACGAACCTCCAAATTTCAGAACTTTCATTATCCGTAATTACAGATCAGGGTAATAGTATTACCTGCTGATAATTTTGAAAATGCAAAAGTAACAGAAATAA
>CAYRQY010000224.1:0-3244 GCA_964426435.1 uncultured Rikenellaceae bacterium
TGTTTTTCACTCCTGCCAGCGCACCGCTGTAGTCGAGGAACTCCCATGTTCGCAGCGCAGTGAAGAACCTGAAATCCTGGGGCAGATAGCCCAGCATGGCTCTAAGTTCCTTCCTGTGCTTCTGTATGTCCCTGCCGTCGATCATCACCACTCCTGATGTGGGTTTCATGAGTGTTACGATAATGCGCATCAGGCTCGACTTACCTGCGCCGTTCGGCCCCAGGAGGCCGAACATGCCGTTTTCAAATTCAAGGTTTATATCCTTCAGGGCATGATTGCCGTTGGGGTATATCTTGTTAAGGCCCTGAATTTCGATTTTCATACAGGATTGCGGTTATGGTTGCAGGGTAAAGTAAATTTGTTGTCTGGTAAACTAAAGACGCCATTTATTTTATTTGTTGCATTCATCATTGATATTTATGGCATATTTAACGTTTTGCCCTTTATATTATGACTCGTCAGCAACATATTCTTAATTCAATGTAAAACTAATTCATATTTTTGTGAATTAATTCTTCGCCTGTGGGTCAAACGATAAATAAGAAAAAGATAATTAATGACCCGGTTTACGGATTTATTAATATACCGGGGGAAATAATATTTGACCTTATAGAGCATCCCTGGTTCCAGAGGCTGAGGAATATCAAGCAGCTGGGCCTTACCAGTTTCGTATATCCCGGAGCCAATCACAGCAGGTTTCAGCATGCCCTTGGAGCGCTTCACCTTATGGATCTGGCAGTTGCTACCCTGCGACGCAGGGGAGTGCAGATCAGCGAGGAGGAAGAAGAGGCAACGCTTATCGCCATTCTTCTTCATGATATCGGTCACGGCCCATTCTCCCATGCCCTGGAGAGTTCGCTGATTGACGGAATAAACCATGAGGATCTATCACTTCTCCTGATGAAAAGACTCAATCAACAATTCAGCGGGAGGCTCAGCCTGGCAATAGAGATATTCAGGGGGACATACAGGCGAAAATTCCTGCACGAGCTTGTATCGGGACAGATGGACATGGACAGGCTTGACTATCTGAAGAGAGACTCTTTTTTTACCGGTGTTATTGAGGGTGCGGTAGGTTCAGACAGGATAATTAGGATGCTTAATGTAGTGGACGACTCCCTGGTAATTGACGAAAAGGGGATCTATTCCCTTGAGAAATTCCTTATTGCACGCCGTCTGATGTTCTGGCAGGTCTATATGCACAAGACTGTAATATCGTCAGAGAATCTTCTTGTAAAGATACTGAGGAGAGCAAAGGAGATTGCCCTTGGAGGAGACGATGTTTATGCCACACCGGCATTAAGGTTCTTTCTTTATAATTATATCAGCAGGACAGACCTCGGGGATTACGGCTCCTTTCCCCCCGACCATGTTGCTGCAGTATTCACGAGGCTGGATGATTCGGACATCCTTGTCTCTGCAAGGTACTGGGGCGACAGTTCCGATCCTGTTCTGGCAGCCCTGGCGGACAGGCTTATCAGAAGGGATCTTTTTGCAGTGGAACTGCAGAGTGATCCGTTCCCGGCAGGGAAAATGGAAGAGCTTAAATTAATGGCAGGAAATTTGCTGAATATTGATCCCGGATCAGCAGACTATTTCGTTTTTACAGGAACAATCTCAAATCTCATGTATGCCTCCGAAAGTCCTGAAGTAAGGATACTTCTTAAAAACGGGAGTACCGCAGCAATATCTGCAGTGTCGGATATGTTCGAGCATCAGCTTCTTTCAGAGCGGGTTACAAAGCACTTCCTTTGCTATCCGAAGGAATTAAGATAACAAGAAATACTTTCTATTATGGAATTTACAGCTTCACAGATTGCCGGTTTCCTTAACGGGGAGATTGAAGGCAATCCCGATATAATTGTTAACGACATAGCTAAAATTGAGGATGGCAAGAGCGGAGCTCTCTCTTTTCTCGCCAATCCGAAATATGAACAGTATATTTATACGACAAAATCGTCGGTAGTTCTGGTAAACAGGAGTTTCACCCCTTCCGCTGCTTTGGAAGTAACACTGATAAGGGTGGATAACGCTTATGAGGCTTTTGCATCGCTTCTTCGCCTTGTTGCGGGTTCAAAGCCTGCAAGGAAAGGGATTGACCCGACAGCTGTTATTGATCCTGATGCTTCTATCGGGTCCGATGTGTATATAGGGGCTTACGCGGTAATAAGTGCAGGTTGTTCCGTTGGCGACGGTTGTTCTGTTTATCCTCATGTATACCTTGGGGACAACACAAAGCTGGGTGAACGCTGCATCCTCTATCCTGGTGTTAAGATTTACCATGATACAGTTCTGGGTAAGGAATGCATAATCCATGCAGGGGCAGTGATAGGCAGCGACGGATTCGGGTTTGCTCCCCAGTCGGAGAGTGAGTTTATGAAAATACCTCAGCTGGGTAATGTTATTCTCGAGGATCATGTTGAGGTGGGTGCAAATTCGGCAATAGACCGTGCTACAATGGGATCGACAATTATCCGCAGTGGAGTCAAGATCGATAACCTGGTTCAGATAGGCCATAATGTTGAAATAGGTGAAAACACCGTAATGGCAGGGCAGTCGGGTGTGGCAGGATCGTCGAAGGTTGGCAGGAACTGTATGTTTGCCGGACAGACGGGTATTGCAGGGCACCTTAAGATTGCCGACGGGACAAGGGTTGGCGCCCAGGCAGGTATTGCCGGTGACATCAAACAGGAAAACTCGGTTTACCTCGGGTCACCCGCCATGGACCACAAACAGTTCCTGAGATCGTTTGTGGTTTACAGGGCTTTGCCCGAACTGAAGCAGAGAGTTGAAGACCTGGAAAGAGAGATAAAAGCGCTGAAAAATAAATGATAAAGAGAGGATTCGCTTCTTCAAAGTGAAATCTGTCCCTGATAACTGTGGGCAATTTATGCGATTCTTACTGTTTTTTTTCTTTTTTTTGTACCCTGAAATTAATCTAACGCCTGTTAATAATGACAGAAAAGCAAAGGACTATAGCCCGCGAGGTAAGTCTTAAAGGAAAGGGGTTGCATACCGGGATTGATGTAACAATCACGTTCAAGCCGGCAGAAGCCAATCACGGTTACAAATTTGTCAGAACCGACCTTCCGGGTCAGCCTGTAATAGATGCTGTTGCAGACCATGTAAGCGATTCATCGAGGGGGACAACACTCGCACAGAACAACGCGTCGGTTGCAACAATAGAGCATGTTCTTGCGGCACTTCACGGACTCAGGATAGACAATGCCCTCATTGAGATGAA
>CAYRQY010000224.1:3254-4517 GCA_964426435.1 uncultured Rikenellaceae bacterium
GGACCTGAGGCTCCGATAATGGGCGGTGCCGCCTGGAAGTTCACCGAGGCACTTAAGGAAGCCGGATACATGGAGTTGAAGGAAGAGAGGAATTATTTCAATATCAAACAGAAGATAACCTATTCGGACGAAGAGCACGGAGTTGATCTGATTGTGTATCCCGACGATCATTTCAGCATTAACGTGCTTATTGATTATAACTCGAAAATACTGGGTAACCAGTATGCCATTCTCGACTCGGTTGATGATTTTGAGGAAGAGATATGCAAAAGCCGGACATTTGTATTCTTTCACGAACTGGAGCCTCTCTACAAGAAAGGACTGATAAGGGGCGGTGACCTTGACAATGCAGTGGTTATACTTGAGAAAGAGGTCGACCAGGCAGAAATAGAACGCATCGCCAGTCTTTTCAACCGTCCGGGTATAAGTAAGCACACGGCAGGAATACTGAATAATACGGAATTACGTTACCCAAATGAACCTGCACGGCATAAGCTGCTTGATCTTATGGGTGATCTGGCCCTTGTAGGTCAGCCGATTAAAGGAAAGGTTGTCGCAACCCGCCCGGGGCATTATGCCAATACACGTCTGGCAAAAATAATAAGGCAGGAGATAAAGAAATCACATTCAAAAAAGAACTACCCGGTTTACGATCCCTCACAGCCTCCTGTTTACAACATTGAGGAGATAAAGAAACGGTTGCCGCACAGGGCTCCTTTCCTTCTGGTCGACAAGATCATTCATCTCGACGAAACATCCGTGATAGGTATTAAGAATGTAACCTTTAACGAGCCCTTTTTCCAGGGCCATTTTCCCGACGAGCCTGTAATGCCGGGTGTCCTTCTCGTTGAGGCGCTCGCTCAGTCGGGCGGATTGCTGGTGCTCAGTTCGGTAGATGAGCCGGAGAGATATTCAACATATTTCCTTAAGATAGATAAGCTTAAGTTCAAGCAGAAAGTGGTGCCGGGCGATACGGTTATACTGAAAATGGAACTGACTGAACCCATGCGGCGGGGAATCGTGTCAATGTTCGGCCAGGCATTTGTCGGAAGCACCCTGGTGGTTGAGGGAGAAATGACTGCCCAGGTAGTAAAAAACAAATAACCTTTATGATCTCAAATTTAGCTTATGTTGATCCCTCTGCCCGGATCGGGCAGAATGTTACGGTAGAGCCATTTGCATATGTTTCGGGCGATGTCGAGATAGGCGACGGCACCTGGGTCGGTCCCAACAGCACTATCCTCGACGGAGCAAGAATAGGAA
>CAYRQY010000225.1:0-4503 GCA_964426435.1 uncultured Rikenellaceae bacterium
TAACGGTTTATTTTGAAGTTTGGTGCCTAAATGATTTACTTTGTCGTGCTTTATTTTCTAAACCTGTTCTGATATGATCGAAAATCTTGTGATTGTTGAATCGCCGGCAAAAGCCAGAACCATAGAGAGATTCCTGGGTAAAGATTTCCGTGTTGTATCGAGCTTCGGGCATATACGCGACCTCTCGAAGAAGAACCTCGGGATTGATATTCAAAAAGATTTCTCTCCCGACTACGAGATACCTAAAGAAAAAGCCAAAGTGGTTAAGGAACTCCGCAAGGCTGCCTCCGAATCTAAAAATATCTGGATAGCTTCCGACGAGGACAGGGAGGGGGAGGCGATCGCCTGGCATCTTGTCTCGGTATTAAAGCTCGATATTGAAAAGACCAGGAGGATCGTTTTTCACGAAATAACAAAGGAAGCCATAGCCCATGCCATGGAGAATCCCAGGCGGGTAGACATGAATCTGGTTAACTCCCAGCAGGCACGCCGTGTGCTGGATCGCCTGGTAGGTTTCGAGATCTCACCCGTTCTGTGGAAAAAAGTCCAGCCGGCATTATCTGCAGGAAGGGTGCAGTCGGTGGCCGTAAGGCTTATCGTTGAAAGGGAAAGGGAGATAATAGGCTTCAAAACTGAATCATCCTTCAGGGTGACCGCCCTTTTCGGGACCGCTAAGAAGGGAGAAGACAATATACTTATCAGGGCCGAGGCTTCCAGGAGATTCCCGGGGGAGAAGGAGGCTGTTGAGTTCCTCGAGCAGTGCAGGAACGCTGCCTTCAGGGTGGAAAATGTGACCGTCAAGCCGGGTACAAGGTCGCCTGCTCCGCCTTTCACAACATCAACCCTTCAGCAGGAAGCATACCGCAAGCTGGGATTCTCCGTTGCCCAGACCATGGCGCTGGCCCAGAGGCTCTACGAAGCCGGTAAGATAACTTACATGAGGACCGACTCAACGAATCTTTCAAAACTGGCGCTTGCCAAATCGCGTGAAACGATCATCTCGGCTTTCGGCGAGAAATATTCAAGAACAAGGCAGTTTAAAACACGTTCAAAGGGGGCGCAGGAGGCACACGAAGCTATCAGGCCAGCCTACCCCGATGTAACTGAGATCTCAGGAAATCAGAATGAGAAGAAGCTGTATGAGCTGATCTGGAAAAGAACCATTGCCTCCCAGATGTCGGACGCCGAGGTTGAGAAAACCACCATCACAATCGGAATGAGCAACTCACCGGTAAATTTTACCGCCAGCGGAGAGGTAATACGGTTCGACGGGTTCCTGAAGGTCTATGCCGAATCGACCGACCACGAGAACAGCGAGGAGGAGAAGAACATTATACCGCCGGTTAAGAAGGGCATGAACCTCTTCAGCGACAACATAAGCGCAGCCCAGAAATTTACCGTGCCCCCACCGAGATACACCGAAGCCAGCCTGGTTAAGAAGCTTGAGGAGCTCGGAATAGGAAGGCCCTCGACATACGCCCCCACAATATCCACTATTCAGAACAGGGGTTATGTACTGCGCGAGGATCGCCCGGGAGAAAAACGTCCGGTTAAGGTACTTACCCTCTCCGGGGGAAAAATAACCGCGGCAGTGAAGACAGAAGTGGTGGGAAAGGAAAAGTCGAAACTCTTTCCGCAGGATATAGGAATGATAGTTAACGATTTTCTGGTAGAGAATTTCTCTGATATAGTCGATTATCATTTCACAGCAGATGTGGAGCAGCAGTTTGACGAGATAGCCCTTGGCAAACTCAAATGGACAGGCATGTTAAAAGGCTTCTATGCCCCTTTCCACAGTACCGTCGAGAAGACACTGGAGAAGAAGACAAGGCAAACAGGGGCAAAGATTCTTGGCAACCACCCCGAAACGGGCGAGCCGGTCCTGGTGAAAATGGGCAGGTTTGGTCCCGTAGCCCAGATAGGCGATGCTGAAAACGGAGGCAAACCCCGTTTTGCCAGTCTTGCAAAAGACCAGCTGATAGAGACAATCACCCTCGAAGAGGCCCTAAACCTCTTCAGGCTTCCAAGATCGCTGGGGATATACGAAGGTGACGAAATAGTGGCAGGAACCGGAAAATTTGGCCCCTGGATAAGATACCGCGACAAATTCTACTCCCTCAGGAAGGGGGTGGACGATCCCTATACCGTCACTCTCGAAAGAGGCATAGAGATAGTAAACGAAAAAAATGAGAGTGATAAAAAGAAAATAATAAGGGATTTTGGTGAAATAAAGCTGCTTAACGGCCGCTACGGACCCTATATCAAGAAGGAGAAGCAGAATTACCGGCTCCCGAAAGGAACAGATCCCGGTAAGCTTACTGAGGAGGATTGCATCAGGATAATAAATGAGGCCGGCAACAGCAGGAAAAGTACCTGAAAAAGAATATGACAGAACTGAAAAACTACATCGATCCCGTAAGCATCGAGAAAACGCTGTTCAGTAACCTGCCGGACCAGGCAGGCTTTCCTCACAACATTACTGTACACACCGAGAATTTCTCCCTGAGCGGTTTAGGCTCGTACAGGATTGCCCTGCTTGGCATACCCGAAGGGCGTAACTCTCCTAACCAGGGATCTGCAAAAGCACCCGACAAGATAAGGGAACAACTCTATTCACTCGCCAGGATCCCCGGGAAGACGAAAATCATCGACCTCGGAAACATGAAGCAGGGAGCCTCTTTCAACGACACCGTGGCAGGATTGACAGATGTCCTCAATATACTGCTCCGGGAAAATGTTTTCCCGGTACTCGTGGGAGGCAGCAGTTCGGTGATTCCGGCGCTCGACAGATCGCTCTCGCTTTCCGGGTCGAAATACACGTTCACAGCAGTTGATCCCAGGATCGACTTCAGCAATACAAGGTCTGAACCCGGGGCGTTTAACCATCTCAACGCCATAATCGGCAATGAGGGCAGCACTTTTTTTCATTACATTAATATAGGTTACCAGACCTACCTCAACGACCAGCAGGTTATCAACAGGTTCAACCGAAAGGACTCTGAGCTGAACAGGATAGGTGATGTGCGCCAGGCCATTTACCTTACAGAACCTCTCTTCAGGGACTCGGAAATTGCCGTCTTCGATATTTCGGCCGTTCGCCAGTCGGATGCCCCCGGCACAGCAATGCCTTCGCCAAATGGTTTTTACGGTGAGGAGATCTGCCTACTGGCACGCTACGCGGGCATTTCAGACAATCTTAAAATATTCGGCCTTTTCGACGTTAATCCCGATTACGACCTCAGGTCCCAGACAGCAGGCCTGGCGGCACAGATTTTGTGGTTCTTTCTTGAAGGATTCGCACAAAAACAGTATGAAGCCTCACTTATCGGAGATAACAGCGCCGGAAGATTCACAAGGTACCACGTCAGGCTAACCGATCTTAACGAGGATCTGATCTTTGTAAAAAGCAATCTGACAGAGAGGTGGTGGATTGAGATTGAGACAGTTAACGGAAAAAAAATACACGTAGCATGTTCTCACGACGACTATCTCAGGGCCAACAGGAATGAGGTTCCCGTACGCTGGGTGAGGGCTAATAACAGATATAAGGGCTGATTCTTCAAATAATATCCGCTTTATTACGTTTATTCTTTTGCGGATCGTATAAAGTAAATATACCTGTTGATAAGGTAATTGTATTGTTGGTAACAAAATGGAACCCGTACTATCTGCCATGGAGAATTTTATATATTTTTACAACTTCAATAAATCGATGTTGCAGCGCCACCATAAAGAAGTGAAAAAATTATTCATCGCATTTCTTTTGCCGCTATTGATTACTCCTCAGGTCTTTTCGCAGCAGGACCCCCTGTCGAGCCATTACATGTTCAATACGCTTACCTGGAATCCGGGTGTGGCCGGCATAAACGGTCAGCTCTGCGCAACGGCCATTAACAGGCAGCAATGGGTGGGTTTCGAGGGGGCTCCCAAAACCACCCTTTTCAATTTCAGTGCACCTTTTACCCTGCTGGGCATCAGGAGCGGAGCAGGCCTTTTAGTAAAAAGCGACAATATCGGTTTCGACAGGGATATAAGCATTGGCGCAATTTACTCATACCTGGCGGAGCTTGGACAGGGAAGGCTTGGAATAGGAGTGAATGCCGGCCTGCTGAACAAAACCCTCGATCCCGTATGGAGTATACCCACGGGAGATGTTCATACACCCCCCTCCGGCGACCCTCTCATACCTGAAAATAAGGAGAGTGTTGTTGCATTCGATATGTCGGTCGGGGTTTTTTACAGGACAGAAAAGTATTATGCGGGCATATCTGTTACACATATTAACCAGCCTAAAATAAAGTATACTAAGGGAGAGCCGTTCATTAGCAGACATTACTATGCAACAGCAGGTTACACAGTGCAACTGCCCGATCCTTCGCTTGAACTTCTCCCCTCTGTTTTCGTTATGAGCGACGGAAAAGTTTTACAGTTTACAGCAACATCTCTATTAAGATACAATAAAAAAGTATGGGGTGGCGTTTCTTACAGAGCCGGAGATGCCCT
>CAYRQY010000226.1:0-2789 GCA_964426435.1 uncultured Rikenellaceae bacterium
GTGGTCAACTCAGCCTCGTTCTTTGCTCACGATCTCAAGGAAGATTTCATGGGAGGGTATGATCACGGCAGGCAGACCGGAACTGTTCATATAGGCGATCATAACATTGTGAAGGGGGCCAAGCTCTGGGAATGGGGCTCGGGACCCAGGGGTCAGGCAACAGAAGGAAGGTTGACCGAGAATGACGGACCATATGTTGAAATAATGGTGGGGGCTTTCTCAGATAACCAGCCCGATTACAGCTGGATAAGACCTTATGAGGTTAAGACCTTCAGACAGTACTGGTACCCGGTGAAGGATATCGGCGGATTTAAGAATGCAAACCTTAACGGGGCTGTGAACCTGGAAGCAAGGGAAAAGAACAGTGTCTTTCTTGGCTATTATTCAACATCAGCCATCGGCAAAGCACCCATACTATTGACATTGAACGACAAGGTGGTATTCGAGAAAGAAACAGACATCTCCCCGGTAAAAGCCTTCACACAAACCATTAAGATCCCGGGACCCTACGATATTACTGATCTCTTCACCGAGATGGTAAATGCTGAAACAGGTGAAGTGCTTGTCTCATACAAACCCAAAGCCCCCAAGAAAGCTGACAGGCTTCCCGATCCTGTCAGAAGGCCTGATCCGCCGAAAGAGATACCGACCGTTGAGGAACTTTATCTTACGGGAAGCAGGATAGAACAGTTCTACAATCCGACTATGAGTGCCCTGGATTATTACAGAGAGGCACTTGAACGAGACCCCGGTGATATCAGGACCAACACCGCAGTGGGAAACATTCATCTGAAGAACGGAGAGTATGAGCTTGCCAGGGATTATTTCAGAAAAGCAATCAGCAGACTCACAAAGGATTACACAAGACCGTCAAACTGTGAACCATTCTACCTGCATGGTCTTGCACTTAAAGCCCTGGGCTTGTATAACGAAGCAGAAGATACCCTGTACCATGCCACATGGGATTATGCTTACCATTCAGCAGCTTATCTTGAGCTTGCACGGATCTCCTGCATCCGGGGTGATTTTATTAAAGCACTGGCCCAGGTTGATGAATCACTTTCAACGAACACCAGGAACAACAGTGCCATCGGACTTAAAGCGTCGATCCAGAGACATCTTGGAGACCAGAAGGGTGCGGAAGCTACACTGGCTACAGTTGTCAGCTCCGATCCGCTCGACTTCAGGGCAGGCAATGAGGCTTACCTTACTGCACTTAAATCAGGTATCCGCGATGATGCAAACATTAAACTTTCGGTTCTTAACAACAGGATGCGCGGTTTTGAACAGAACTACCTTGAACTGGCAGCGGGATACCTGTACGACGGTTTGTATGACGAAGCAGAAGATGTGCTGAAAAGATATCCCGGGCAGAATCCTTTGATTGATTACTACCTCGGATATATTGCTGATATTAAAGGAAATAAAGAGGAGGCTGCAAAATATTTCAAGGCAGCATCAGAGCAGCCGGTTGATTATGTCTTCCCATACAGGCTGGAAAGCGTAAACGTATTCGAGACTTCTTTGAAGTACTTTCCATACGATTCAAAGCCATGGTATTATCTCGGAAACCTCCTGTACGACAGTCAGCCTCAGAAAGCAATAGAGAGCTGGGAGAAGGCTGTTGAGTTTGAACCCTCGCTTGCCATTGCCTGGAGAAATCTCGGCTGGGGCTACTACAGGCACGAGGGCGATGGATTCAAGGCTATAACTGCCTATGAGAAAGCTACTTCGATTAACAGGAATGAACCGGCCTACTACAATGAGCTGGATGCCCTGTATGAAATGAGCAACTCACCCATTGAAAAACGGCTCGCCCTTTTCGAGGGAAGCAACGAGGTTGTCGGTCAGCGTGACGATTCATTCGTACGCCAGATAACAGTGCTGACACTTGCAAACCGGCCCGACAAGGCGGTTGAATATCTCACGGGAAGGGATTTCAGTTACCGCGAGGGAAGCTCAAGGGTAAGAGAAGTTATAATAGACGCCCGGCTGATGCTTGGCAACAAGTATTTTGCAGAAAAGGATTACAAAAAGGCTCTCGAGCATTTCCTGCTTGCACAGGTGCCTGACGAAGAGGCCGGCGGAGCAAGATCGGCAAACAGGGAGGTCCAGGTCAACTATCATATCGGACTGGCATACGAAGCCCTGGGAAACAGGAGCCGGGCAAGGAACTATTTCACACTGTCCGCAGAACCGAATGTAAGGGGATTCTCATACATAAGATATTACCAGGCGCTGAGTTATGTTAAGCTTGGAAAAAACAAAGAGGCAACAGACATCTTCAACTCCCTTATTGCTGAGGGCGACAGGCAGATAAACCAGAGAACGGCAACTGAAGTTGACTTCTTTGCGAAGTTCGGGGAACAGGAAGCCGAGAATGCCAGACTGTCAAATGCATACCTGATAAAGGGTCTGGGCCACAAGGGACTGGGTAACAACGCCGAAGCAAAAGCAAGTCTTCAGAAAGCAACTGAGCTGTCTGCTGGTAATCTGTATGCAAATATTGAATTGAAGAACTAATTCAAGGTTCAAGGTTCCAGGTTCCAGGCTTTGCCCACCGAAGCTTTCTTTGACCGACGAAGCCTTGCTTTGCCAACCGTAGCTATGCGGAGGTTGGGCGTAGTTGGTAGCGAAGGTGGGTTCCAAGTTCTATAACCTGGTTTGTTCCGTGCTGCTTGTTCTGGCCTCTATGCCGCTGCGCCGCTGCGCCGCTGCGCCGCTGCGCCTCTGTGCCTCTGTGCCTCTGTGCCTCTGTGCCTCTGTGCCTCTGTGCCTCTGTGCCTCTG
>CAYRQY010000226.1:2889-4455 GCA_964426435.1 uncultured Rikenellaceae bacterium
TGCCTTTATCAACTACTGTTAACGGGTCACAGGACAGACAGTAACGGTAAAATCATACCTCTGCGGCATCACCTGGTACTCGGTAAATACACCAGTTGCTGTACAGCCTACACCGCTTGTTGCGTAATCGAAGTTCAGGGTTATGCCGTAAAATGGCTTAAGCTGATAGGTATACAGGGCTTTTGTCAGGTTATCAGCACTGTAGGGATGAGCGCTGAAATTGAACAGCTTATCTCCTTTCATTTCTATCCCGGCACCTTTCTCATCGGTGATCCTTACCCACCGGTTATCCGTCCTGAGCCCGTAATCCTGCGGAATAAGGTAAGGCTCATAGATTTCTGCCACGGTCGATTTATAAACACCCACCCTGTATCCGCTCTTACGATCTGGATAATTCTCCTGCGGACCACGGCCATACCACTCAACTTGCGAAAGATCCCTGTCAAGTATCCATTCAAGACCCACTCTCGGCAGCCACGAAGGCATCTGCCCGTTGGGTATCACCGAATTCTCAATTGTGATAACTCCATCGCCGTCGATGGTGTAAGTTAGTTTGTTAATAAACGCTCCTCGTCTTGTACCCAGGGTATGGACACTTCCGGTGTTTATCACTACCGTCCCGTCATCCTGCTTCTGCCACGAGAAACCCGTCGGGACAACTGTAATCCTGTCGAGACCGGCTGAATACCACTCCGTTGCCGCCACCCTGCCGTACCCGGCCGACTGGTGTTTGATATTTGCAGCCCAGAAGGTCCATTCATCTGTTTCATTGGCCAGCGGAGCCCGCCACACAGTAAGGGCGGGACCTTTCTTTATCATTTGCTTTCCACCGGCCTCAAGAGAGATCAGGGAGCCGTCTGGTTTGCTGAAAACATAGGAGAATGTTTCCCCTGATACCACGAGCTTTTCATCAATCTCAGTTACATTCAACACAATGGCCGCTGTTGGCTTCCTGTTCAACTCCGCGGGTTTGTACCAGGGCAGCTCCATCTGTTCCCAGGCAATCTCGTAGTCTTTAGCTGCCCAGGGTGTGTCATTCTTCTGACAGAAGGTCAGGAGAAGGCTGTATTCGGCATCCTCTTCAATAAGCGGCTTTTTAAACGGGACTATCACCTTCAGTGCGGTTTGAGGAGCGACTCCGATATCCAGTCTCCCTTCCTGGATCGTCCTCCCATTTGCCTGAAGCATCCATTTGGTATCGAGCGCTGCCAGGTTTGTGAAAAGATACCGGTTAATGATCTCCACCTCACCTTTATCGGCTGAAATTAGTTTTGCGGATACCGGCTGACCCGATTTCTTGAACTGCCACATTTCCGGCTGCGGCCTGCGGTCGGGCCAGATGCTCCCGTATGTCCTTGCACCTATTCCGTAGCTGTAAAACGTGCCATCTTCCCTCATCTCCTCAAAGTCGAGCCACAAGGCGGCTTGATTCCGTAGCTCAGCAGAAGCTTCTTTAAGTTTGCCCGGCTGAATTACCACGGTAAATATACCTGCCTGATCGATAACGGCATCGCAGATATATACAGTTGCCTCCTGTCCGTGTATCTCAACATTCCTCCCTATATT
>CAYRQY010000227.1:0-4450 GCA_964426435.1 uncultured Rikenellaceae bacterium
AAGATTGGTTCCGATTCCGAGAAATGCATTCATAATGAGATTCTTCTTGCGCCAAAAATAACAAATAGAACGATAGCTTAAAAAAATTCATATTGTTTTTATAATTTTACCCCTCATTCTATTAAAACACAGCCATATGAAAGAATTCCTCAAATACACCCTGGCGACCCTGACCGGGATTATTATTGCCTCAATACTCTTTTTTGTCACAATGCTTGCCACCCTGAGTGCAATTGTTGCCGCGGGAAGCAAGCCTGTATCAATAACGGATAACGCTGTACTGGTATTGAAGGCGGGTGTTATGATACCCGACAGAACAAGCCCGAATCCATTTGCAGGCTTTGATCCTGTCAATATGACTATAACTCCCTCAACCGGGCTGAATGATATTCTAAGGAATATTGAGAAAGCAGGTAACGACAAAAAAATCAAGGGAATCCTTATCGAGAATGGTTTGCTGCCTTCAGGATGGGCGACTTCGGGGGAGATCAGGGATGCGCTTATCAGGTTCAGGGAGACCGGGAAATTCGTTATTGCGTGGGCCGACTATGTGATGCTTCAGCAGGGGTACTACCTGTCAACTGCCGCAGATAAAATTTACATCGGTCCGTCGGCAACCCTTGAGTTTAAAGGATTAAGCGGCGAGGTAATGTTCTATAAAAAGGCGCTTGACAAACTGGGTGTCGATGTCCAGGTTACACGCCACGGAAAATTCAAAGGGGCCGTTGAACCCTATATCCTCGATGAAATGAGCAGGGAGAATGAAATGCAGATAAAGGAATATGTAGGATCGATATGGTCGCATATTGTCTATGAAATATCTGCAGCAAGGGGAATAACGCCTGACCGGCTGAACCAGCTGGCCGACAGGCTGGTTGCCAACAGCGCCCCGGGAGCCCTGGAGAATAATCTTGTGGATGGCCTGCTTTACCGCGACCAGCTTATTGATTCCCTTAAGATACTGTCGGGGCTCACAACCACCGATAAGATTGCACTGGTGCCAATGGCCAGGTATACGAGGGTGCCCGATCCGGTGAAGAAAACTGTCTCGAAGAACCGTATAGCAGTAATCTATGCCTCGGGATCGATCGTTATGGGAAAAGGGAGCGAGAACAGTATCGGGGGCAACCAGTATGCTGATGTTATCAGGAAAGAAAGGCTCGACTCAGCCGTAAAGGCAATAGTGCTAAGGGTTAATTCACCGGGCGGAAGCGCCACTGCATCAGATATAATATGGAGGGAACTTGAACTGGCAGCTGAAAAAAAGCCTGTTGTAATCTCAATGGGCAACTATGCAGCATCGGGCGGTTATTATATCTCAGCCCCCGGTACAAAGATCCTGGCAAACCCGGCAACACTTACCGGATCGATAGGTGTATTCGGACTCCTGCCGGATGCTTCAAAACTTATGGAACAGAAACTGGGCATTACCACCAGTACGGTCAGGACAAACAGCTACTCCGATTTCCCTTCTCTCTTCCGCCCCATGGACCTGTACGAGAAACAGGTGATGCAGGATAACATCGAACAGATTTACACTGATTTTATCACAAAAGTCGCCTCAGGCAGAAAGATGAGTGTTGAGGCTGTCGATAATATCGGGGAGGGAAGGGTATATGCCGGCTCGCAGGCTGAAAAGATTGGTCTGGTAGACGTTTTCGGCGGGCTGGGTGATGCTGTCAAAGAGGCAGCACAGCTCGCAGGATTAGAAAACTATACGTTAAGGGAACTTCCTGTCCTTGAGGACCCCTACACACGGATCCTGTCTCAGCTCGGGGGCGACATCAGGTCAAGAATTCTGAATAAGGAACTGGGTGCAATGGCAAAGATCCTTGAAGAGATCAGGGATATTCAGAATATTTCGGGGATCCAGGCAAGGATGCCCTACTCCATAGAGATACGCTGACAATGCGAAAAGGGAATAACCCGGTACTCTGCCTCCTCTCCTTTTTCTACGGGCTGATAACAGCCGTCAGGAACTTCATGTACGACAAAGGTGTCATTCCGTCGCATAAGTTCGAAATACCTGTTATCTGCGTCGGGAACATAACAGTCGGCGGCACGGGAAAAACACCCCACACCATGTATCTTGTTTCACTTCTTAAGAAAGATTACAGGGTTGCTGTGCTGAGCAGGGGTTACAGGAGACGGTCCAGGGGCTTTCAGGTCGTTACCCCGCAATCTTCAGTTGCCCAGGCCGGCGATGAACCTTTGCAGACAGCCTGCAGGTTTCCGGAGATCCTGGTGGCAGTGGACCGGAAAAGGGTGCAAGGGGTGGAAACGATAACCAGGCTGTTCCCTGCAACCGAAGTCATAATTCTCGACGATGCCTTCCAGCACAGGAGAATAACTCCAGGCTTTTCAATCCTGCTGACCGATTTCAACAGGCTGATGACAAGGGACCGGATGCTGCCATCGGGAAACCTAAGGGAAAGCATCGGCAATAAATCGAGGGCTGATATAATTATTGTTTCCAAAACACCGCATGATATCCAGGCGGAGGAGCAGAGACTGATAATTAATGAAATAGCTCCCTCGAATAAACAGAGGCTCTTCTTTACAGGCCTCACCTATCCCGATCCTGTTCCCCTTTCTGAGGCTTCTCCTCCATTGAATTTTGACAACGACAAAGCCGCGGGAATACTTCTTGTTACAGGAATAGCTGACCCTTCATATTTACAGAGTCATATTGAAAAGCTGACTAACGAGCTGGTGCACATGAGGTTCCCCGATCATTATCCATTTACCGCCGGGGATATGGAAAGAATAATGAAAAGATATTCAGAGATGAAATCTCCGCGCAGTATCATTCTTACAACGGAGAAAGATGCAGTAAGATTGAGGGAATTTGTTAATATTGCAGTCACCGCCGGAGCACCTGTCTATTATCAGCTTGTGGAGGTCTCTTTTCTTAATGATGGCAAAAATGAATTTGATAAACTGATTACTGAATATGCTGGAAGAAATAAACGAAACGTGCGAGTTCCTCAGATCAAAGGGGATTATTAATCCCGATGCCGGTATCATTCTTGGCACCGGACTTGGCGGACTTACAAAAAAGATGGAGAACTCTGTTGAGATCGATTACCGTGATATTCCCAATTTCCCTGTTTCCACCGTTGAGGGACATGCCGGAAAGCTCATATACGGGGATTTCGGCAAGAAGAAGATTGTGGTTATGAGTGGCAGGTTTCATTGTTACGAAGGATACGGAACCGGACAGGTAACATTGCCGGTGCGGGTGCTCAAATACCTGGGGATCAAATGCCTTTTCCTTTCCAACGCTGCTGGCGGACTCAATCCCGATTTTCAGATTGGTGATATAATGGTGATCACCGATCATATCAACCTGCTTCCCAATCCGCTTATCGGCCCGAACGACAGCAGGATAGGGCCAAGGTTCCCCGACATGGGAGAAGCCTACGATTCATACCTGGTCAATACGGCGATGCTGATAGCTGAGGAGAATGATATCAGGCTTAAGAAAGGGGTTTATCTTTCCACAAGCGGACCCACTTTTGAAACACCTGCCGAGTACAGGTATTTCAGGATAATCGGAGCGGATGCTGTGGGAATGTCGACCACACCTGAGGTGATAGTGGCGAGGCACATGAATCTGCCCTGTTTCGCGGTAAGTATAATTACCGACCTGGGTGTGGAAGGGAAGATTTCGTACACAACACACGAATCTGTCCAGAAAGAAGCCGAAAAAACCGAAGCAAGGATGACTTTCCTTATGACGGAGATGATTGCGGCGTTATAACCTAAAAAAACGACTACCAGTGTAATCTTGTTCTGTTACACAGAGAACCACAGAGAGAGCACGCAGAGAACCACAGAGAAGGTTACATAATATATCTTCTGAGACCATCTTTCAGCCTTAATACATTGAAATTTACCAAAAGACCCAATTTTTTCTCAGAAAACTTCAGATACGTAAGGATCTGTGCTTCATGAACAGGATTAAATCCATCTACTGTTTTAAGCTCAATCACTATACAATTCTCTACTAAAATATCGATACGATATCCGCACTCAAGCTTAATCTCCTTATATACAACAGGGACAGCTTTTTGTCTCTCAATCCCAAGTCCGCTCTTCTTCAGTTCATATGACAAACACTCTTCGTAGGCAGACTCTAGCAAACCAGGGCCAAGTGTCTTATGAACTTCTATGCAACAACCTATTATCTTTTCAGAAAGACTATTGATTTCCATTAGATTTAATAATTAATGGTTATTTTTTCTATCTTATAATATCAGAGGTCCAATGTTTCTTTTTCCTCTGTGGTTCTCTGATTTTCTTCCTCTGTGGTTCTCTGTGTTATAGTTCTTTATTATTTAATTCATCTCAGCACCGTACATACCCGTTTCCATTGGTTCTTTTTACCGGTATCGTCGAAGACAGTTATAAGCAAAATATAGATTCCGTTCCGGACTTCGGTTCCGTC
>CAYRQY010000228.1:0-4444 GCA_964426435.1 uncultured Rikenellaceae bacterium
CTTTTGAATATTTTACAAGTCCCGCAGCAGGATCAGCAACATATACTATATCCTTTCTGATCCTATAGACTACTACGAAGTGCTTCTGCCGCCAGTGGACGATAGCAGGAAGCGTGATGCCTGATGTCAGCATTCCGTAAGCAACTCTCAGTCCAAGAGTTCTGAAACCCAATGAATCGGCAGCTTCGGAGAGGCCGAGAAATGATACACCCTCCCTTGTTATGTAACACCTTTTGCGCAGCGTGTCGAGAGAAAAGCTCTTCCTGTGGAAGGCAGCTACCATTTTCAGGCAGGCCGGCCCGCAATCCATGGCATCTGGTTGTTTTACAAAGGGGAAAGACATTATTTCACCAATTATCCTGCAATGACGCATGTAAATATATTTATTATTCTCTTTATAAATCCCCGGGATTAATATTAAATCTCAACCTTGAATGACAGATCAATACTTATAACACTCGGAAATAGTATATTTGTCAATTCATTTGGTAACCGCAGGAAATTGTTCCGGAGAGTTTCTGATACTGATATTATTGAAGGAGTTCGCCGCCAGGACGACAGGATCCTCAACTGGCTGTATGAAAATTTTCTTCCGCCGGTAAGGCATTATGTGCTCAAGAACAGCGGATCGGAACCAGATGTGTCTGATGTTTTCCAGGAAGCAGTGATTACGCTCTATCGCCGCATATCAGGCAATGAGCTCAGCCTTACATCGGATCTGAAAGGCTATTTCTTCGGGATCGCAAAGAACATATGGAACTCACAGCTCAGGCTTAGCAGGAGGAACAGCCAGCTTGACAATGAGATACCGGACAACCGCGACTCTGATGGTCTGACCGACGCAGTTCTTGAAAAGATTATAAGCCGGTCTATCAGTAAGCTTAAGCCTGATGCCAGGAAAATTCTCAAGCTTTTTGCAGAAGGTTACTCCTTTGAGGAGATAGCCGTTAAGATGAATCTTAAGAATGAAGCTTACGCAAGAAGGAAGAAATACCTTTGCAAGGAGGCTCTGATGGAGATCATCAAAGAGGATCCCGAATACAGGGATTATGTCGACCTGCGTCCGTAGATAAAAGCGAATAAAGCTGCAAGGGCTGACAGGAAAAGCAGCAGGGCCACTGTTTTTCTGTTTTTTACCAGTGGTTCGTCATTACCATATATTACCTGGGCAGCCCAGAAAGAGGGATGAGAGCCAAGCTGTGAAGCCTTACTCAGATAATCAATCCGCGCCCGCTGCAACGCTTCTGTTTTTGTGTTCCCTTTCCGGAGGTTCCTGTAGAATTGCTTTATGATTTCCGAACCGGAACGATCTTCCACTTCCCACAGCGCCATAACCACAGACTGGCTGCCTGAATACATAAAACCTCTTGCCAGGCTCAGTACTCCTTCTCCTGTGAGAAGAAGGCCGCTCCCTGTGTTACACGAACTCAGAACAACCATCGCAGCTTTGAGTGCCAGCCCATATACTTCGTAAGTGTTAAGGAATCCGTCTTCTGATTGCCCATCGCCGGGGTAGAATATCATCTTTGAATGCATGGGTGACCTGTCGTTAAGTATTGTATGCATTGCAAGGTGAATTATATCGTATTTCCCGGCCTCAGTTTTAAAGACCGACTCAAGGGCTTCATTATTCAGGTAGAGTCTTCCCCTGAATAAATCCGTAACATATTTTGCTTCCTGACGGGCATAGGGAAGATCTTCGAGAAGCAAACCTGCATTCCCCCTGCTTAATTCAGTGTCAGTTATTCCCGTGCTGCTGTAGACAGGAGCGAAAGAAACAAGATTGTTCCTGAACCGGAAGGGTTTCCTGGTCGATTCTGCCATGAAAGTGACGGAGTATGTATATGAAATCCTGTATTTCCTGTTAAGGTATTGGAGTTCGCGATACATAATTCCATCGCCCTCATACGGTTCAGTGACAAGAGCTTCAAAAGGAAGGTATGAAAGGATATTGTCGGGTGAGATCAGCAGGTTATCTGACACAAGGTACTCCCGAACTGGTTCTATCAGTACCCTGTAAAGATCGAGTGAGAGTTTCACATAAAGCTCAAACTCCGTCCTGGCGCCTCCCGAACGGGAGGGAGAGATCAGCAGGTTCCTCAGGGCATGTATCTTGTCGAAGAATTCCGGGCCGACAGGCAGTGAGATTAACTGGTTATGGCGCCTGTTGACAACGAAAATATACAAGACTGAGTCTGATGCTATGTAGTTTATATAATTCCACCGGGGTCCTGCTATTCCTGGAATTTCACCAGGCTTAACTACCTGCGTGTTGTATTTCAGGGCATGATAGCCGGGATACTCCCTTTCGAAGATATTTACAAGCGAGTCGCGTTTCCTGGATAGCTTAAGAAGCTCATCATTCCAATCATTTAGAAGATCCGGATCCGGTTCCCTTTTGCTGTTTTCTGTTTCAATTCTTGCATTATTGAAACTTATTTCCCTTTGAAGCTCCTTTTCCAGGTCTGCTATATCAGGCGGTATATGAAACTGTGTCGCCTTCAGTTCACGGGTTGAGGCAAGCAATCCGGCGACTTTACTCCTTTCCGAATATTCAAATGCTTTTTCCAGGTATATTTGTTTACCTGTGGTCCTGTAGCAGATATCAAAGTCGCGTATTGCCGAAAGGTAGATATCGCGGTAACGATCTCCAAGTATCAGTCTGCTCTCTTCCTGAGAAAGATTGATCCTTACTTTTTCCAGCACCGCAATGATCAGTTCGGATGTGCTTGCTGAGGCTTTAAGGTAATCAGCAAGGCCTGTTGTTTCATATAATTTATACATTATCTGATACTTAGCCCTCAGGATATTAAGCGACCTCTGATCTGCCTTGATGACATCAGCGGCGGGATTGACAATTACATTTGCCGGCTTAACCGCTGACTCGGGGTAAAGCATCTGATTAATAATACCAAGGGCCCGGAAGGGTTCACCCGTAAATGCCAGTGCGACCGAATACCCCAGGTAAACAGGTTCTCTCAGAAGAAGATCTCCCTCGTTTTCACTGAGGTATCTTATGCACTCTTCATAATAATAAAGCGATCCTTTGTAATCGTTGCCATAGACCCTGAGGTATTCTGCATAATTCTTAATTATTCCCATGTAATTTCTTGAGCGGCTTCCATATGCCTTTCTGCCCCTTTGCATCAGTGAAGCCAGTAGTTGTCTGCCCTCTTCGATTCTTCCTTCCTTTGCCAGTTTTATGGCATAGCTGTTAACAATGTTATCTGCGATAATCGAGTTGTAGTTTTCAGCGATTTTGATTCCCTTTATATAGTACTCTTCCGATTTCTCCCCGTACCTCATATACTGGTATGTAATCGCCATGCTGTTAAGCAGGTTAATGTACCTGTCGTCCTTTGTAAGCTTTCCCCTTTCGAAGATCTGTTCGGTTTTTTCAAGGTAGAGGATTGCCCTCGAAAAATCTGACAGGCGCGAGTAGCCTACTCCCATGTTATAATAAAGGTCTGCCAGTTCAGACTCGTGCAACATGCTCTCCCCGCTTTTTGCGAGAATGCTTATTGCCAGATTGCCGTAATCCAGTGATGTTTCAT
Source organism: uncultured Rikenellaceae bacterium (assembly GCA_964426435.1). Taxonomy (GTDB): domain Bacteria; phylum Bacteroidota; class Bacteroidia; order Bacteroidales; family VadinHA17; genus LD21. The sequence continues at coordinate 3,555 of CAYRQY010000228.1, forward strand.
AATCCTGCAGCTCTGAAGAAGCTGTTATGAGGTTTGACAGGCTGCTGATAAGCTCGGGACTATTATCTCCGTAGATTTTTTTGCCTGCCTCCAGCGATCTTTTTGAATAGTTGAACATATTCCTGAAATCGCCTTTGTAATTATTTGCTACCGCGAGATTGTAGAGTGTTCTGACCCACAGATCGCCTTTCAGATTGATTTCTTCCATTATCGACTCCGCTTTGCCCAGGTAAATCAGGGCTTCATTGTCATCACCGGTCAGCAGGTGATAAACGCCGATGAGATAATATGACTCTGAAACCAGGGCGCTGTCGGCACTCTCCTTATTGACTGAGTCCAGAATTTTTTGAATTAAAAGCCTGCTCTCGGGATATCTGTTATTGCCCATACTGCTTCTGAGGGCGCTATTGAGCCCTGACAGATTGTAATTAACGTCAATATTCTCAGTGCAATGATGACCGGAGGCTGTAATAACGGCGCCTGCCATACAGGTTTCTGCGGTACCAGGGGTAACGTAACTGGCTGTAAGGACGACCAGCAATAAACGGTATACACTTTTTCCAAAAGTCAACGTGCAGTAAACTTAAGTAGATTTTCCCCTCATAAATATCACAACTTTCTCAGAAACTTCAAAAACAAATAAAAAAGGGTTTTTTGAGGCTTTTCTAAATTACTGATTATCAACTCATAAAAAAATAGTTGAAAAAAAGTTGATTTTTTCGTGTCACAAAACGCACTTTTCTGACATGTTACATAAAAAGCGCTGACGAATAACACACAAAAATTAATAATAATAATAAAAAATTAAGATCATGAAAACAATGAACATTGAAATTCTGAAAGATGTATGCGGCGAATTTTTACTGAGTGATGAAGAAATGATAAGAGTC
>CAYRQY010000229.1:0-4428 GCA_964426435.1 uncultured Rikenellaceae bacterium
CACCTGATTGCTGATACCATAACCCGGGATATTTAATGGCCATGGCATTGTTTACCACATGCGCCGTTAATCCCACAGGTCCCCAGTCAAGCGGTATCTTTTTGTCAGCAACGGCTGCGGAATCCCATGGGAATTTCTCGTAATAGCTGGTCCAGTCAGAACTATTATTCTGTATCGACTCAATTACTTCGAGTATCCACGGTTCCTTTAATTGCCTGTACAGCCAGTAACCGGTTACGGCATTCTCCATAGCCCTTACTCCCCTCCAGTCCTTATCCGGCCAGTCGGGGGGAGATGAATGAAGATAGCGGAAGTATTTTGTGAGAACGTCGAGGGCTCTCTGGTCACCGCTGGATTCATAATACTGCATCAGCACCTTGTTTGCGACGGCCAGAGGCCACCTGTCCTTATTCTTTGCGGGTCCGTACCAGCCTGTATCAGTGCTGCTTGCAAGTATGGACTCAAGCCATGTCTTAACCTTTTCGGTGAGCCTTGCGTCTTCGAGCTGGAAGGCAAGGGGAACAAGCCCGTCGAGATAATATGGACCCCTTTCCCATGCTTCTCCGTCGCCACCTCTCCATGACGAATTGACCAGGTCGGGCCAGAAATCGTCGATATGCCCGGTAAGTCCCGACGCCTGTGCTTCAAGCTGCCACCTCAGCCACCCCTCTGGTTTTACCGCTCCCGATGGAAGCCGGATATATGCATTCTTCCGGAGAGGCTCCGGGTTGCCGTTGTAATTCACATTCTCCCTGTTCCCGCCCGTACAGGAACCCGCCAGTACCGAAACAATCAGAAACATAAAGTACGATCTTTTCATTTATTCTCTTTTTTTTATTGCCAACTGCCCTGTCAGCCGTAGTCCCGATTAATCAGGACGAAGGCTGGCCAACTCTCCATCACCATCTGTCAAACAACTCCGGATTAACACTCCTTCCAAGCTCCACAGCTTCAAACACCTGCAGCATATCAAACCAGCCAGTTCCCGAACCCGGCATTGATAGCAGAACATTGAGTTTTGCCGGGATATCTGCATCGGCAGGGATCTTTATTGCGGCGATGTACTGCTGCCACTCTTCCCCGGCAATAAAACGGACATTTCCATAATTGCCTATAGAGAGCTCAAAATACTGGGGCATCAAACTGATCCCGCTTTCATGTTCTCCCTCTGACAATCTCATCTGTACCGGACGCTGTTCGGGATCTGCCTTTGCCCATACCGTTACTATATAGGTCCTGCCTTTGATAATATTTACAGGGAAGAATCTTAGTCTTGCACTTTTATTGTCGGCAGGTGTTATAAGTCTCAGGGAGTTGTTACCCTCAACCCTCTCTCTTGGATCGAGAAAGAAGGTGGCGCCGCGATCGCCCTGGTTCCACGCGTAACACGATGCCGGGATACCGGGACTTGAAATATCTTCAAAGCCAGGATCGCGCAGCAGGTTACCGGGATAAGGTTTCAATTCTTCTCTTCCTTTTCGCATGTCGATAAGGTAAACCTGTGACCCGTAAGCTGAGAGATGATCGGACAACGTGCCTGCAGACACGGCTGTATATCGGTTCTCGAACAGGACCTTAGCCCTTCCCGTATGATTACCGGTTATCGTTATATCAGCTTTCTGGGGTGAGTTTGATGTATTCACTGCCATAACAAGGAGCTGCCCGTCGTGGAATGCCGATGCAGCCTGTATTGTTGCTGAACCTGACCTGACAGGGGGAGCCGGCTCGTCAGAAAGAAGCCATGGTGTCATTACAGCTATCTCGAGGGCCATCCTTCCGCATTCGTTCCATGCTGCAACCGATTTGGGAAACAGATTAAGGCCCTGTCTTACAAAATATTGTATACCCCTTGCCCCGTTTATTATTGCCTGGTAGGTCATACTCCTCATTTCCTGGATGGTGGGTTCTCGGCTCCACAATTCACCTCCTCCGAAAGCCTGGGGTGCAATCCATACAGGCTTCTTACCTGCAAATTCGGTACTTAGCTGACGGGCAACCGTACCAGGAAGTGTTATACGGCTGTCGGGCACGGGATAGGGGTCGGCCATTACGATGTCGAGACCTTTGGAATATCTCACGGCTGACATGAAAGGGGCCATGAAAACAACTGATACCGGGTGCCACGGATCAGTCTCTCTTACAGCATTATATATATCCTCGATTTCAGCCGGGGGTATCCTGTAACCGTTCGGCTCGTCGGCTATGTACCACGCCAGCAGGGCAGGGTGGTCCATGAAGGTCCTGATCTCCTCAATAAGCCTTTCACGCTTCTCTTCTGCAGTTATGCCCTCTATCCTTGAGTTTACACCTCCTCCTCCGGCAACCGACAGGAGGTTGTAATGCACCTTCATTCCAAGCGCTGCACATCTGTCCATATATGCCTTCCTGTCCTGAAGGGTTTCGGGTGTTATCCTCTGGTAAGGAGAGATCATATTAAACCCCTTGACTACCTCTTCCTCAGGCAGTGAAGGATGAACAGGCGAATAACAGTAAAATCCGAAGGGAAAGAATTTCCTCTTGTTGACGATCAGTCCTCCGGTAAGGTTATCCGTTTTAACCTCATTAGGCTTGTATGGCAGAATTCTCAGCCAGCCCGAGGCGATAAACGGAGTCTTTCTTCCCGGTGCACTGATAATGGCTGAAACCCTGTAGGTTCCTGTTCTCAGATCGATGGAGAAGGGAACTCTTATAGTCTTTCTGCCTGGAACAAGAGTTGAGGAATAGAGGGTGTCCATGTTTATTAACAGGTCAACCTTAAGTCTGGTCCATATAAGGCCTGAAGGAACATGGAGAAGCATCTCGCCGCTCTTCTCAGCTGAGTAGAAACTATACCTGGAATTGAGCCTGAAGGAGACACTGTCGATACTCTGGTTATGAGCCTTTTGAGAAAATGCCGCACAGATCAGAAACAAGATGGGAAATACTATTTTTCTACTCATAGGGTAACGCTCAATTGATCAGGCAAATTCATCGGGAACCGTTTCAGGTCCGAAGCCCCTAAGATAGTGCAAGCTGATCTAATCCCTGAACTTAAATTGAAAAATCTGATGTTTTATCCCGGTCAATTTCCTATATTGACACACCTGTTATTCACAATATCTTAAAAGATGAAAAACGTTAAAAACACCGACAGGCAGTTTGTCGGGACAATTTATTCCGCCGGCGCACCCCAGGTGGCTGAAATGATATCGCTTGCAGGTTTTGACTGGGTGATGATCGATATGGAACACTCTGTGCTTTCGCTGGGGGAGACACAGAATGCTTTGCAGGTCCTGGGGGATGGAATAATTAAAATAGTGAGAGTTCCGGGCAACGACGGGATATGGATCAAAAGGGTACTGGATACCGGTTGTGACGGTATTATAATACCCATGGTCAACAGTGCGGCAGAAGCTGAAAGAATTGTGAAGGCTGCAAAATACCCTCTTGCCGGGAACAGGAGTGTTGGTGTAGCCCGGGCTCATAATTACGGGGCAACCTTTGCGGAGTATGTGTCAGATGCCAATAGTGATCTGGTCATTATGCCTCAGATAGAACATATTGAAGGTGTCAGGAATATTGACTCAATCCTCGCTGTCGAAGGAATAGATGCGATTTTTATAGGACCCTATGATCTCTCTGCAAGCATGGGGCTGACCGGTCAGGTGAGCCACCCTGAGGTTGTCTCAGCAATTGATCTTATTAAAGACAAATGCCGCAAGGCCGGAATGCACTATGCCATATTCGGGGCTTCACCGGAGGCACTGGAGCGGGAGATAAAAGAGGGTTGCAGGTGGCCCGTATGCGGAGTTGACCTGATGATCCTGTCAGAAGCTTACAGTCTGATGAAGAAGAAGATTAAAGGAATGATGCCATGGCATATTGCCTAATCAGAAGCTTTTTGGTTATTACAGCCTGAGGAATCTGTCAATCTCCCTCGCAGCTTTCCTTCCCGAGGCGATGGCATTAACAACCAGGCTGGCTCCGCTTACCGCATCGCCTGCTGCAAATACCTTGTTTATCGTGGCCGACATTCTGTCGTCCACTTTTATGTTGTTGCGGGCATCAAGCTCAAGTCCAAGTTGATCAACAGGTCCATCCTTAACCGGATGCACAAAACCAAGCGCAAGCAGGACCAGATCTGCCTCAATAAACCGGTGGGTTCCGGGAATATTCCTGGGGGTTAGATTGCCGTTTTCCCCGATCCATTCGACCTCTTCTGCTTCAGCACCGGTAAGTTTGCCATCGCGGCCCGCGAATCTTACAGTCGAGAGAGACCAGATCCGTTCGCAACCCTCTTCCTGCGAGGTGGAGGTCTTGAGGGTCCTTGAGAAGTATGGCCAGGGGTTGTTCATAAGACGCGTATGCGGCGGCTCAGGCATTATTTCGATCTGTGTAACACTTAAGGCTTTCTGTCTTATAGCTGTCCCGACACAGTCAGATCCCGTA
>CAYRQY010000230.1:0-4410 GCA_964426435.1 uncultured Rikenellaceae bacterium
GAACCTCCGACCTTTGGGTTATGAGCCCAACGAGCTACCACTGCTCCACCCCGCATTATGGAGTGCAAAGATAATGTATTTCCTGCAAATAACAAATCCGTTATTTTTTTATGACCGGTTTATGTATAAATCTGCAAGATTTGCTAGTTTTAAACTGACCATTTCTCGTGCTGAATCCTATCTATTGTTTCAATAGCAGTTGGCAGTTGGCAGTTGGCAATTTGACTGGATATTGCTGTAAGCTGTAAATACATTTCCACGGATGAGTATCACGAACTCCTATTAAACAGTGAAGAAATTGGAAGAATGCTAAATCACATGATTACAAATCCCTTAAAGTACAGCTGCAAGCATTAATCTTTGCCAACTGCCAACTGCCAACTTTTTCATCGTCACTGAACCAATAATCCACTACATTTGTTCTTAAGATAAAAACAAACCATGCCACGGGTATTCAAAGCAACCGATATCGAAAAGGAAGACAAAGAGGTAAAACGCGATTACCTCGATCGCCACATGCCTCACGTCTTCTGCCCCGACGAGGTCAAAAGGGGAGAAAAATTTGAAGTGAAAGTCAGACTGGGACAGGATTATCCCCATCCCGATGACCATGACCACTTCATCAGCGTTATCCAGCTCTGGAACCGCGAAACACTTCTTGCCGAAGCGAGATATACCGCAGGAGTTCACGGAAACATTCCGGGACACGTGGAAATAGATTTCCATATAGTTGCCCCGGATGTCTCAATGAACCTTTCCGCAATGTCCGTCTGCACAAAACACGGCCTCTGGCAGAGCGAAGATAAACCCGTCAAGGTAGTTTGAGAACCGCGAATGAGGACGAAATTCCGACGAGACAAGTCGTGAAAGTCGTGCAAGTCGTGCAAGTCGTGCAAATCGTAATGGACCGGCAAGACCGGACCTGCAAGACGCCTTTCGTCTTCCGTTCCGCTGTCACGGAATCTCCGTTTCATTCCGATCTCCTTTCGCCTTTTAGCTCAGAGCTCAGGGCTCAGGGCTCAGTGCAAGAACTTTCTCCTTTTCCGCTGTCGCGGAATCTCCGTTTTATTGCGATCTCCTTTCTCCTTTCGCCTTTCTCCTTTCGCCTTATTATTATTATCTTTGCATGCCGTTAAACAGCCAAAATAATGTCCAAGACCGATAAGAAGAAACGCAACTGGCAGGATAAGTACAGGTTCTCCATTATTAACGACACTACATTCGAAGAGATATGGCGGGTGAAGATTACCCAGTATAACGCCTTTCTTCTGATCACACTACTGGTTGTCTTCATTATAGGAGCCACCGCATCACTTATAGCTTTTACCGATCTGCGCGAGTTCATCCCGGGTTACCCCGACGTAACCGTAAGAAGGAATATCCTGATGAGCGCCATGCGGCTCGATTCACTTGAGCAGGAACTTATTCTGAGAGACAGATACTTCGCAAACCTGAATGCAATAATATCGGGAAAGGACCCGGCCGACTACTATCATATGCCCGATACATCCAGGAACTACTCTTCGCTCCGCTTTACAAGATCATCGGAGGATTCAGCACTCCGGGCAAGAATTGAAAGGGAAGAGAGATACAACCTGACACTGGGTCCCATACTTGCAGAAAATGTCACAAGCCTCGCGGGACTTCATTTCTACCCTCCTGTAAGGGGCATAATAACAGCCCGTTTTGATTTCAGGGCAAAGCATTTCGGGACAGATATAGTTACACGGCCGCGTTCACCGGTCTCTGCAGTGCTCGATGGCACCATTATTTTCACCGGGTGGACGATGGAAACAGGCTTTGTGATACAGGTACAGCATGTGAATAACCTGATATCGGTATACAAGCATAATGCAGTGCTTCTGAAGGAGACGGGAGACATGGTCCGGGCCGGCGAAGCAATATCGGTAGTTGGCGACTCAGGCGAAATGTATACATCAGGTCCGCACCTTCATCTTGAGATCTGGTATAAGGGGAGCCCGCTTGATCCTGAAAAGCATATAATCTTCTAACAGCTGACGATATGCCGGACAGGATAGCACTTCTTGGTTCAACAGGGTCGATAGGAACCCAGTCGCTGGATGTTATTTCAAACTTCTCCGACCGGTTCAGGGTTGAACTCCTTACTGCCGGCAACAATGTAAGACTCCTTACGGAACAGTCGCTGAATTACCTTCCCGAAACCGTGGTGATAGGTAATAAGGATCATTATCACAAACTGAAGGAAAATCTCAGGCATACCCGGATCAAAGTCTACGCGGGAGAAGAGGAGATAGAAAAGGCTGTTGCTGATTCACAGGCAAGTATGGTGATTGCAGCCATGGTCGGTTTTTCCGGCCTCAAACCCACCATTGCAGCCGTGAGGAGCGGAAAGAATGTTGCCCTGGCAAACAAGGAGACTCTTGTTGCTGCGGGAGAAATAATAACACGGTTGGCGAAGCAGACCGGCAGTCGTATTATTCCGGTTGATTCCGAACATTCAGCTATCTTCCAGTGCATGACAGGCGAACCCCCTGGCAGCGTGGAAAAACTAACCCTGACTGCTTCAGGAGGCCCGTTCCTGAACCACACTTTAGAGATGCTCCGGACGGTCAAACCTTACGAAGCACTCAAACACCCCAACTGGGACATGGGCAACAAGGTGACGGTTGATTCTGCCTCACTTATGAATAAAGGGCTTGAGATGATAGAAGCAAAATGGCTTTTCGGCATCGATCCGGAAAGGATCAGGGTTATAATACACCCCCAGTCTATCATTCACTCATTCGTTCACTTCACCGACGGATCGGTTAAAGCCCAGCTTGGCCTGCCTGATATGAGACTGCCGATCCTTTATGCCCTTGGCTACCCGGAAAGACTTGCATCCGAACTGCCAAGACTCGATCTGGGCGTACATAACAATTTTACTTTCCTTGAACCCGATACTGAACGATTCAGGAACCTTACCCTGGCCTACCAGGCAATAAACCAGGGAGGAAATATGCCATGCGGCCTGAACGCTGCAAATGAAATTGCGGTAAAAGCCTTTCTCGCGGGACGGATAGGGTTCCTGCAGATCCCCGAGGTGGTGGAACATGCTATGGAAAATATTGAGTATGCCGCTTCACCGGGATTGGGTTACCTTGAAATGACAAATTCCAGGGCTTCAGAAATTGCAACCGATTATATAATTAAACACTCAAGACAAATATGACAGTTCTTATAAAAATATTACAGTTCGTACTAAGCCTTTCAATACTTGTTCTTATTCATGAGCTTGGACATTTTATGCTTGCAAAGCTTTTCAAAACACGTATAGAAAAGTTCTACCTGTTCTTTGATCCGTGGTTCTCCATCTTTAAATTCAGGAAGGGAGACACGGAATACGGGCTCGGATGGCTGCCCCTCGGGGGTTATGTGAAAATATCCGGGATGATCGATGAATCGCTCGACAAGGAGCAAATGAAAAAACCTGCCCAGCCCTGGGAATTCAGGTCCAAACCATCGTGGCAGAGACTCCTTATAATGACAGGGGGAGTTATCATGAATTTTATCCTTGCCCTCCTTATTTATGTCTTTGTGTTGTATGCATGGGGCGAAACATACCTTCCCACATCAAACGTCAAATACGGTATCGTTACCGACTCGACAGGCTATGAAATGGGATTGCGCAATGGCGACAGAATCGTTTCGGTCGACAATCAGCACATAGAGAACTTCAACGAGATCATTCCGGATATAGTCCTTAATATGCGAAAGACAATCCAGGTGGAACGAAACGGGGAGATAATCAGCATTGCTATCCCGCAGGAATTTATACCGAGAATTCTTAAGGGGCAGGGACAGATTGAGCCAAGGTCTCCCTTCGGGCCGTTCGTGATTTCAGGTTTCGGCAAGGAATCTCCGGCAGAAGCAGCCGGCGTTCTGCATGAAGATGAGCTCGTCGGGCTCGACGACAACCGGTTCGCATGGTACGACGAGTTTCAGAAGTATCTGGCAGAGAACAGGGGCAGATCAGTCGTCATGAACCTGCTGCGAAACGGCGACAGAATAGATATTCCCGTTGTCACAACCTCCGCGGGGATGCTCGGTATTGCCAGCCCGAGATCGTTCAGCACAATTTTTGAACTCAAGACCATCAGGTATGGGTTCTTTCAGTCAATTCCTGCCGGTATCGCCAAGGGATTCAAGACGATAGGAGATTACCTCAAGCAGTTTAAGCTTATCTTCTCAAAGAAAACCAAAGCCTATGAGTCGCTTGGCGGATTCATAACCATCGGCAGCATATTCCCGGGGGTATGGGACTGGCAGGCGTTCTGGAACCTGACAGCCTTTCTTTCCATTATACTTGCTGTAATGAACATGCTTCCAATACCGGCGCTTGACGGAGGGCATGTCATGTTCCTTCTCTTCGAGGTTGTTACCGGCCGC